>NZ_JABULD010000197.1:0-8313 GCF_014060985.1 Pseudomonas sp. MD195_PC81_125 | reverse complement strand
GCAAATGCGGAGAACGACACAAAACCTTGTGGGAGCTGGCTTGCCAGCGATGGCGGCCGATAAAAACACTACATTTTTTGTTGGTTTTGCGGCAGGCTGCCAAAGAATCTCTGCCACCCCTTGGCGCCGCGCAATCAAGCGCGCCGCCACAAACAGCAAATCCGACAACCGATTGATATACGCCAAACCAACCCCGGCCAACGGCTCAATCGCATTCAAATGCTGACAACGCCGCTCGGCACTGCGCGCCAGACTGCGGCACACATGGGCCTGGGCGATCAGCGTTGAGCCACCGGGCAGTATGAAATTCTCCAGTGGCCCCAGTTCCTCGTTCCACACATCGATTGCCGCTTCCAGGCGTTCGATTTCCGCCGCGTTCAGCGCCTGATATTCCGGCATCGCCAGTTCACCGCCCAGATCGAACAAACGATGCTGGCAGGGGGCGAGCACGTCGATCAGTTCATCCAAGCCCGGAAACGCTTCACGCTCGGCGATCAGCCCGGCCAGCAGCACACCGACCTGACTGTTCAGTGTGTCGACTTCGCCAATGGCCTCGATGCGCGGGTGATCCTTGGGCACGCGGCGGCCATCGCCCAGGCCGGTTTCGCCTGTGTCGCCGGTGCGGGTGTAGATCTTCGACAAGCGAAAGCCCATGGGTTACCTCGTTAGTTGATTGGTTTCGGCGGCGATGGCTGCCGGTTGTGTCAGCGGCAGGCGCAGGGTGAAACAGGTGCCCTGGCCGGGCGCCGATTGCACTTCCATCTGGCCTTTATGGTTGTTGGTAATGATGAAGTACGACACCGACAGCCCCAGTCCCGTGCCCTGGCCGATTTCCTTGGTGGTGAAAAAGGGCTCGAAGGTGCGTTTGCGCACGCTCTCGCTCATGCCAATGCCGTTGTCCTCGACCTGAATCTCGGCCCATGGCGGATTGAGTCGGGTACGCAGAATGATCCGCCCCGGCTCGTTGTCGTCTTCGCGCTGGTGAATGGCTTGCGCGGCGTTTTTCAGCAGATTGAGCAGCACTTGTTCCAGTTCGTTGGCGGTGCCCGGCACCGGGCCGAGTGCCGGGTCGAACTGGCGGATGATCGCCTGCCCCTTGAAGTCGAAACCGATCGCCAGATCGAAGTCGTTGCCGGCAATTTCCACTGCTTGATCGATTAGCGCGGGCAAATCACACGGGGCCATTTGCCGGGTGCTGCGCCGGCTGAAACTGAGCATGTGGGTGACGATTTTTGCTGCGCGGGCGCCGGCCTGCTGGATGCCGTCGAGCAACTTCGGCACTTCACGGCTTTGCAGGTAGCGGTTGACCGTGTCCAGCTCGATGCCGAGCTGTTCGGCGGTTTCGAGGTTCTTCGGCAGATCTGCCGACAGCCGCCGGCGAATGTTCTGCACGTTGTGCAGGATCGCACCGAGCGGGTTGTTGATCTCGTGGGCCATGCCGGCGGCCAGGCCACCGACCGAGAGCATCTTTTCCGATTGCACCATCATTTCTTCCAGCGACAGGCGCTGGGTGATGTCGTCGATGCGGATCACCACACCGCGCCCGGCACCGCCCATCAGCGGGTAGAAGGTCAGGGCGTAATGCTTGGGTTCGTCGTCCTTGAACCAGGTCACCCGCTCGATCTTCGCCACCGTGTGTTCTTCCACGGTCTGCTTGAGTTGCGGCAGAAACGGCTTGAGCGGTTCGAAGGCGAGGAAGATCGGCTGGTTCAACGCTTCATCCAGGCGCGTGCCGGAGAGGGCGCTGGCCTCCTGGTTCCACTGGGTCACGTAGAGCTGCTCGTCGAGGGCGATCAGCGCCGAGGGCATGGAGTCGATGATGCTGTTGAGGTAGTTCTGGAAACCGGTGAGCTTCTTCTCGATCTTGCTGCGAACCTGGACTTCCAGTTCCAGCTTGCGGTTGGTGTGGCGGGTTTCTTCGGCCAGGCCCTGAGCCTGATCGTAGGCGGCCTGCGAGTCATCGCGGGCGCGCTTGAGTTGCTGCTCGCGAGCTTCGATGCGCGAGAGCATGGTGTTGAATGCCTCGGCGAGGCTGCCGATTTCGTCATGATTACCGCGCGAGGCGCGCAGGGCGTAGTTCTCTTCACGGGTGACCTGACGCGACAGCTCTTCAAGTTCATGGATCGGGCGGGTGATCAGGCGTTTGATCTGCCGCGCAATCACCAACCACAGCAGCACACTGAAAATCAGGATGCCGAGGCTGGCCGTCAAGGTGCCGGTGTAAAACGCCATCGGCAGTTCACTGCTGGCCACCAGCAGCAGATGACCCGGTGCAGTGCCCGGGCGAGGCAGGGTGATCAACTGGTTGCTGCGAAACTCGGTGAGTTGCCAGGCTTCGATGTGCCGATAGCGTTCCGGCAGATTGAGTTTGTCGCCACGCTGCACCTGGGCGAGTCGGTCACCCTTGCCGTCGTACAACGCCGCCGCACGCAGCGGCGAATAGCTGTCGAGTTCCTTGAGCAGGCGTTCGGCGCTTTGTGGCGACTCGAGGGCTTGTGCGACCAGGCTCGGGTTGGAGATCAGCCGGCCAATGGTCTGCAGGGCCTGCGGCGCCATGCTTTCCTGGGAGATGTAATAGGCGGCGCTGATAAAGGTCAGGTTGGCGACCAGCAGAACGGTGGTCAACAACACCAGCAGGGCGGCCAGCAGTTTCTGGCCGACCGGCAGGTTTTCAAGGCGCTGGCGCAATGGCATCAGGTTTATCGCAGCAGAGGAACAAGTGGGCAGCGTAGCCGCTGCTCAGTCGCTGGGCAATCCAAGGCTGCGCAGATGCTCGACCAGACGCTGCTGCAATTGCGTGAGGTGCGGCAGGTTCAGTTGATGACGGGTGGCGACTTTGCAGGCGTGGCCCAGCAGGTAGCTGATTTCGGTGCGGCGCCGGTTCGCCACGTCCTGATACATCGACGAGTAGTTGGCCGCTGTGGCATGGATCACCCGCTCGACTTCCTGCTGCAGATCGAGCGCGGCTGCCGGTTGACCGCAACGCTCCAGCAACTCGGCCAGTTCCGCGCACAGCGTGGCGACTTCGCATTGATGCTGCTCCAGTCCGCCGTTACGGCAATCGTGAAGCACGGTCAGTGGATTGATCGCGCAATTGAGCGCCAGTTTGCGCCACAGCCGGGTGAGGATGTCGGTGCTCCATTCATGGGGGATGTTCGCCGCTTGCAGGTCGTCCAGCCAGATCGGCGCCACCGGATGACCGGCATCGCCCAGCCAGGTGAAACCGTGGCCGGCAAACACCACGCGCCAGTCGCCGTCGCGGAACGCGCCTTCGGTGCTGGAGGCGCTGATGCAGCGTGCCTGCGGAACCACCGCTGCGACCGCGTCCTGACTGCCGAGGCCGTTCTGCAGCAGGATCAGCTCGGCATCTGCGCTCAGGCGCGGGGCGAGGCGGGCGACCGCGCTTTCGGCGTTATAGGCTTTGCAGGCGACCAGCAGGCGACGGATCGGCTCCGGGTCATCCGCCGTTTGCGCGGGGACGGCATAGGTGGTGGCTGCGCCATGCTCGACCAGGGTCAGCCCGCCGGCCGCCTGATAGCTGCGCAAACGCTCGGCATCACGCAGGATCAGCCGCACCGGCAGACCCGCGCGGGCCAGACGTGTGGCCCAGAGGGTGCCGAGCTGCCGGCGCCGAGAACGTGCCAAGGGGTGGACATCAGTTTTTCACTCGGTAAGGTACTGGCATGCAAGGCTCGCCGTATTGGTGGGAAAAGACCCGTTATAATGAGCCGGATTTTAACCGCAAGCCAAGCGCGCTCCCTCCTGATCGAGCGCGCCTTTTTATTGGAGAGACTACATGCCGTCGTTCGACGTGGTATCCGAACTGGACAAACACGAGCTGACCAACGCGGTCGAGAACGCCGTGAAGGAACTCGATCGTCGCTATGACCTGAAAGGCAAAGGCAGCTTCGAGTTCAAGGAAAAGGACCTGACCGTCAACCTCACCGCTGAAGCCGGGTTCCAGCTGGAAGCGATGATCGAGATCCTGAAGCTGGCCCTGACCAAGCGCAAGATTGATGTGCAGTGCCTTGAAGTCAAAGACGCTTACGCCTCGGGCAAGCTGATGAAGCAGGACGCGATCCTCAAGGAAGGCATCGACAAGGAGCTGGCGAAGAAAATCGTCGCGCACATCAAGGACGCCAAGCTCAAGGTGCAGGCCGCCATTCAGGGCGAACAGGTGCGTGTGACCGGCAAGAAACGCGATGACCTGCAGGAAGCCATCGCAGTCCTGCGCGCCAAGGAATTCGGCATGCCGCTGCAGTTCAACAACTTCCGCGACTAAGCGTCCCCATGCGGAACCTCTCGGCGTTTTCAGCGTCCGAGGCCCCAACAACGGCAGAAACGATTGAGCCTCAATGGACTCGGTCTTTCTGCCGCTGATTTTTTACAGCCCGGGTAGCCGGACATCAGGAGATGGAAGATGGATTTGAATGCTGAGGTAGACAACCTGGTCAAGGCGTCCCAGGCGTGGATTCCGATGATCATGGAATACGGCAGCCGTGTGTTGCTGGCGGTGATTACCCTGGCCATTGGCTGGTGGTTGATCAACAAGGTCACGCAAAAGCTCGGCGGTCTGCTTGCGCTGCGTAATGCCGACCTGGCGCTGCAAGGCTTTATCAGCAGCCTGGCGAACATCATCCTCAAGGTGCTGCTGATCGTCAGCGTCGCCTCGATGATCGGCGTGGAAACCACCTCGTTCGTGGCCGCGATCGGTGCTGCCGGCCTGGCCATCGGTCTGGCGTTGCAGGGCAGCCTGGCGAACTTCGCCGGCGGCGTGCTGATTCTGCTGTTCCGTCCGTTCCGTATCGGCGACTGGATCGAAGCGCAAGGCGTGGCGGGTACTGTCGACAGCATCCAGATTTTCCACACCGTGCTGCGTACCGGTGACAACAAGACCATCATCGTCCCGAACGGCAATCTGTCGAACGGCATCATCACCAACACCAACCGTCAGCCAACCCGCAAGGTGGTGTTCGACGTGGGTGTGGATTACGAAGCGGATCTGCAGAAAGCCCGTCAGGTACTGCTGGATCTGGCCAAGGATGAGCGCGTATTGCAGGACCCTGCGCCACAAGCGGTCATTTCGACGCTGGGTGACAGTTCGATCACTGTTTCCCTGCGTGTGTGGGTTAAAACTGCAGACTATTGGGATGTGATGTTCATGTTTAACGAACAGTCGCGAGATCGTTTAAAGACGGCCGGTATTGATATTCCGTTTCCGCAGCGTGTGATTCGTGTGGTTCAGGAATCTGCAACACAATGATAGGTTGCTAATTAAATGCCTGACTTATTGGTCAGGCATTTATGACAAGTGACAGGCAATAAAAAGGCCCATCCGAAGATGGGCCTTTTTTATGCTTCCAACTAACCACTGACGATTACAAGATGTTCAGTGGGTATTCGGTGATCAGGCGGAACTCTTTAACGTCGCCTTCGCCTTCGTCAGCGTTAGCAGTGTGCCAGGCTTGACGAATACGGAAGGACAGGTCTTTTGCCGGGCCGCTTTGAACAACGTACTTGGCTTCAAAGTTGGTTTCGTGGTGCTTGCCATCTTTGCCGTACACGTTGACGTAGGAACCGCCAGCCGGTGCGTTGGTACCGTCGATGTTCCAGCCGTTCACGTAACGAGCCATGAAGCTCAGGCCTGGAACGCCGTACTCGGCCATTTTCAGATCGTAACGGATCTGGGCGGATTTCTCGCCAGGGCCGTTGAAGTCAGAGTACTGGATGGAGTTGGCGAGGAAGATCGAGTCGCCACCACGGTTGGATGGGCCGTGGCCACCGACACCGATGTAGTCGAACGGAGTGTCGCCGTTAACTTTCTGGAAAGCCAGAGTGACGGTGTGGGCTTTCAGGAACGAATAGGCGGCTGCCAGGGAGAACGCGGTGTTGCTGATCTCGCCCGCTTCGGCACGACCGGTATCGGTGGTGCGGTAGATGTTGCCGTCCAGGTTCACCGACTGATCGCCACCCAGCGGGATGGTGTAGTTCAGGTTGGCGTAGTACTGGTTCCAGATGTCTTCCAGCTTGGCGCCATACAGAGAGGCGGAGAGGTTGTCAGTGATGCCGTACTTGCCGCCGAAGTAGTCGATCGAGTCAGCCTTGACGTTGGCGTAAGTGGCCCACAGCTCGCCGTCGCGGGCGTTCTTGTCCTGGCTGGTCGCCGAGTAGAAGTGACCGGCTTCGAGGTCGAGGTCTTTGACTTCGCTGCTCTGCAGCTGGAAGCCGCTGGCAGTTTGCGGGATGAGGCGGGAACCACCGACAGCGAACACTGGCGCAGTGCTTGGCTGTTGGTCACCGATTTTCAGCTCGGTTTTGGAGACGCGGAACTTGATGGCAGCGCCGGCCTTGCCTTGGCTGTCATTGACGTCGCGAGAGCCATTGTTTGGATTGACGAAGTCGCTACGACTCATGTTGCCCGAACCGGAGGTACCGTCACCGCCGTCCAGTTTGATAGCCAGATAACCGAAAGCGTCAATGCCTACGCCGACAGTACCCTGGGTGTAACCAGAGGTGAAATTACCCAGAAAACCTTGTGTCCAGTCTTTCTGGTCAGCACCGCCGTTCTTGTTGTCGCGGTTGAAGTAGTAGTTCTTCAACGTTTCGGTGAGTTTTGCGTCTTCAACGAAACCTTTGGCTTCTGCCTGGTCACTAACAAACGGGGCGGCCGTAGCCAACTGAGTGCTGGCTGCTGCTGCAACTGCCAGTGCGATTGTGCTCCACTTCATCACGCGCATCGTGATTTGCTCCTTTGGTTTTAGAAGAGTACTGCCGTCCCACCTGTTTTATTATCTGGGCGGCTCTTTCTTTTTGTGTCGGCGCAAACTTATATCACGCCGACAATGTTGGCGATACTTGCTCATACAACCTTTCATGATCTTTACGACGACGTCGCAAACAGCTGGGTTGATGTCGCAAATTCACGTTACCCATGCAGCCGGGCTGACAACTTTATCGCTGTTTCTGGGCCTTTTTGCATCGGTAAAAAAGAGTCCCTGGCAAAACACTTGAATCTCCATTGGGGCAACCCTGCCACCGTATTTGTTTGGTCTCAACTGCCACTTCCCGTGGTGCGCTATAGACCATGTGTGTCTCAATGCAACAAGCGTGCACAAAGTGCAGGGTTGCCACGTTTATTTTTCTGCACACCCGCCTTTCGCTGTAAAAACCGCATAAAAACGGGGGTTCAAGCCCTTTTGTATCAGGGGCTTGACGCATACCTTTGCATCGTGTTGTCAGGTTCGCGTGGGGCCATGACAACCAAAAACGTTACCGGTTCACCCCGTCAGTGAGTATTTGGCGGATGCCCGACGCACTGAGCGTAGACGCACTGTGCGGTTTTGGTGCAAAAAATTTACAGGCTGTACCGGATTCATACAGCTTGTGACGAGCCTGCTGTCGAATGGACCTGCCCATTTCGGGTGTTTGCCCGTGTCCGGGCACCGTCCTGGCGCTGTAATGGTGCGCAGTCTCTGCAAATGTCCTTTGTCTGGGCTGTGATGGCCAGGGCGGCACGGCGCTCGTGAAGCCTGATGGATTCGCAGGTATGCTGCCTGCCTGTCGCTTGGTGTGTCGCCTGTCTTTCACGGCCGCTAAGCTGAATTATGTCGATCAGCCGGGAGTGCACGCAGTGTTTGCTTTAGATTCACGACTTCAACAGGACACCCTGACCATCGGTGACTTCCCGCTCTGCCGGCTGCTGCTGTCCAATGATGCCAATTACCCGTGGTTCATCCTGGTGCCACGTCGCGACGATATCAGCGAGTTGTTTCAGTTGGATGTCGCCGATCAGCAGCAGTTGTGGCAGGAGACCGCGGCGCTGGCCGAGCTGCTGAAGGGTCTGTTCGACGCCGACAAGTTGAACGTTGCGACGCTGGGCAACGTTGTCAGCCAGTTGCACATGCATGTGATCGTGCGCAAGCGGGATGACGCGGCATGGCCGGCGCCGGTCTGGGGTAAACACCCGGCAAGACCCTACAGCGCCGAAGAGGTTGCGGGCATTCGTGAACGGCTGCGTCTGGTGCTGACCGAACACTTCACGTTTCTGGAGGGTTGAACCATGAACCTTGAAGAACGCGTTACCGATCTGCAAAGCCGCCTGGCGTTTCAGGATGACACCATTCAGGCGTTGAACGATGAGCTGGTGGCGCAGCAGCGCGTGATCGAACGCCTGCAACTGCAGATGGCGGCTCTGATCAAGCGTCAGGAAGAGATGGTCGGGCAATTCGACTCTTTCGAGGAAGAAGCGCCACCGCCGCATTACTGATGCCAACACATTTGTGCAGGCGTAAAAAAACCGCGAGCAGCGTGGCT
>NZ_JABULD010000416.1:0-4323 GCF_014060985.1 Pseudomonas sp. MD195_PC81_125 | reverse complement strand
TATTGGATGAGCCGGCGTGGAACTGGCCGGATTGAAAGCGAAAAGATCGCAGCCTGCGCAGCTCCTACAGGTTTCGCTTCGCGCGTGATAGGGCGACAGGCGCTGTCCATGTAGGAGCTGCCGCAGGCTGCGATCTTTTGCGCCTTAATTAATCAACCCTGCCACTTGCCACCCTCGACAATCACACTCTCAGGCCGGGTGTCATCGCTCAGCTCTTTGCGCACGTATTGGTCGTATAGCTTGAGCAGGTACTTCTCTTCACCCAGCTTCGCCAGTTCGCTGTTCACCCAGTCACGCAGCTCGACATTACCCTTCTTCACCGCCGGGGCAATCGGTGCTTCGGCGCCGAGTTTTTCCTCCAGCACACGGTAGCCCGGGTTCTGTTTGGCCCAGCTGAACAGCACCAGATTGTCCTGCGCGTAGGCATCGCCACGGCCATTGGCCAGGGCTTGCAACGACTCGGAGTTTTTCTCGAACTTCAGCAGTTTCCAGTCCGGGTGGTTCCTGGTCAGCCAGATATCGGCGGTAGTCCCGGTGGTGACGATGGTGGTGCGGCTGGCCAGGTCATCCAGTTTTTTCACCGCACTGCTTTGCGGCACCAATGCCTGCACCGCAACCTTGAGGTTCGGGTTGGTGAATTCCACCGCCTCCTTGCGCTCCGGAGTCACGGTCATGTTGGCGAGGATCAGGTCGACCTTGTCGCTCTGCAGGAACGGAATGCGGCTCGCCGGCTCCACAGCAACAAACTCGACTTTGTTCTCGTCACCGAGCAGATCCTTGGCGAAACGCCGGCCGATGTCGGTGTCGAAACCGACGTAGCGCCCGGCCTCATCGACGAAACCGAACGGTGGCTTGTCGGTGAACACGCCGACGATCAGTTTGTCGCGAGCCTTGATCTTGTCCAGGTAACCGGCTGGCGCGGTGCTTTCGCTGGCGACTTTCGGCTTGGCCGGTTCTTCGGTTTTGCTGCAACCGGCAAGCAAGGCAAGGCTGAGCAGGGGCAGTAAAAAAGCGGCAGTTTTCATAACAGTTCCAGTTCCTTTGTCGGATTCGTTTTTGGCAGTGTTGCAACGAAGGAGAACTTCTCCAGGAACTGCTGCGCGCGTGCGGTTTGCGGGTTCGTAAAGAAAATCTCGGGCGGGTTCTGTTCAAGGATGCGCCCGGCATCCATGAACACGATGCGGTCGGCCACCGCGCGGGCGAAGGCCATTTCGTGGGTGACAATCAGCAGGGTCATGCCCTCGCAGGCCAGGCCCTGAATCACTTGCAGCACTTCCTTGACCATCTCCGGATCAAGGGCGGCGGTGACTTCATCGAACAGCATGACCCGTGGGTTCATGCACAACGAACGGACGATGGCGATGCGTTGCTGCTGGCCGCCGGAGAGCTGGCGCGGGAAGGCATCGCGCTTGTCCGCCAGGCCCACGCGTTCGAGCAGCGCTTCGGCTTGCTGCTGCGCTTCACGGCGCTGAAGCTTTTGCACCTTGAGCGGGCCAAGCAATAAATTGTCGAGCACGCTCATGTGCGGAAACAGGTGATAACTCTGGAACACCATGCCGATCTGTTGGCGCACTTCGCGCCAGTCGGTGGCTTTGTCCAACAGTTCACGACCGACAAATTTCAGGCTGCCGCTGTGCGCTTCTTCCAGGCCGTTGAGGCAACGCAGCAACGTGCTTTTGCCACAACCGCTGGGGCCGAGAATGACGATCACTTCGCCGCTGCGCACGCGCAGGTCGATGCCCTTGAGCACCTGTTGCTCGCCGTAGAATTTGTTGAAACCCTGAAACTCGATCAATGCGCTCATGCTTGCGTCCAGCGCCGCTCCAGCACGCGCGAGGCGGCCGACAGCGGGTAGCAGATAAAAAAGAAAAACAGGAACAGCGCGCCGTAGATCAGCACCGATTCGTAAGTGCGCTCGATGATCTGCTGGCCGACCTTGATCACATCGACCACGCCAATCAGCACCGCCAGCGAACTGGTCTTGATGATCCGTGTGTAGACATTGATGGTCGGCGGCGTCATGCGTTTCAGCGCCTGCGGCAGCAACACGTAGCCGTACAGTTGCGCCGCATTCAGACCAATCGACATTCCCGCTTCACGCTGCCCGCGCGGCAATGAATGCAATGCACCGCGCGCCACTTCGCCGACCTCGCTGGCACCCCACAGCGACAGCACCAGCACCGCGCACCAGAAGCTCGGCAGGCTCAGGCCGAAGAAAATCGGCAGGCCGAAAAACAGCAGGTACAACCAGACCAGCACCGGGATCGCCCGGAACAGTTCCAGATAGACCCGCAGGATCGCGTTCAGCCACCTCACGTTGAGCGTGCGCAATACGCCGTAGAGCACACCGCCAACGGTGCTGATGGCGATGCTCAGGAACGAAATCGACAAGGTTTGCCCGGCGCCTTTTGCCACTTGTGGCAACGACACCCAGAGCAGTTCAAGACCCGAACTGGCCATGCTGGAGCCTCCTTTCCAGACGGCTGAGCAACAGCGACAGCGGCAAGAACAACAGCACGCAGATCAGCGTCAGCACGGCGAGCATTTCGTAGGTCTTGTAGTAGAGCGCGATGTAGCTCTTGGTGGTGTAGAGGATTTCCGGCACCGCCACCGCCGAGACCACGGTGGTTTCCTTGAGCAGGAAAATGAAATTGGCGAACAGCGACGGCAGGCTGAGAATCCCTGCCTGCGGCAGGATCACGTAGCGCAGCAACTGGCCGTGGGACAGGCCGATGGAGCGCCCCGATTCCAGTTGCGCCTGCGGCACCGCATCGATGCCGGCGCGCAATACCTCGGTGAGGTAGGCACCGCCAAGGAAAGTCATGGTAATGATCGCTGCGGTGAATCCGGAAACCTTGATCCCCAGCGCCGGCAAGGCGAAGTAGACGAAGAACAGTTGAATCAGCAGCGGCGTGTTGCGCGCCAACTCCACATACAGGCCGACGGCGCGTTGCAGGTAAGGCGTGCGGAACACCAGAATCGTCGCATTGAGCAGGGCCACCAGCAGCGACGTGCCGATGGCAATGAACCCGACTTGCAGCGTCACGCCCACGGCCTTGAGAAAGGCCGGCAGGGTACTGAGGATAAAGGCGTAGTCGAAAGTCATGAAGCATCCTGGACGTCGCTCGGTAAGCGACGGTCATGCAGTCCATGGACAGCGGGTAACTGTCCGGCAGGTGCTGACTTTATAGGTATAAAAACAAGAATTTAAATACCATTAAAGCATATTGATATCACCCAAAAAACTACCCTGTGGGTTTGCCGGGAAGGAATAAGAAGGCTATTTTCCCTTGCGCTGTAGGAAGGATCTTTTTTGCCTGAAAGCCCTCCAAGGACGAACAGCTTTTGGCCAGACTCCCCCGGCCAAACCATTACAAGGAAGACAACATGGACGTAAAAGTGCCGCAGCGACTGGATCCGCAGGACATCGTGAAATTGCTCGTGGCGTTGCGCCGGGCGTTGAAGGCTCAGGTGGCCTGAGTTACCACACATCAAGATCAAAAGATCGCAGCCTGCGGCAGCTCCTACAGGGATTCGGATTTATATCGATAATTGTTGTTGTATTTTCGATGCTCGGTTGGTTGTTAGCTTTTAATGCCGATATTTATCGGTTATAAAGTCGCCATTGATTCGCAACCCCCTCGACGGTTCCCAGGAGTCCTGATCCGATGACCACCTTGAAAAGTACCCCGCGTGACGATGGCTTCTACATGCCGGCCGAGTGGGCGCCGCAGACCCAGACCTGGATGATCTGGCCCGAGCGTCCGGACAACTGGCGCCTGGGTGGCAAGCCGGCGCAAGCCGCGCATGCGGCCGTGGCGAAAGCCATCGCGCGGTTCGAACCGGTGACGGTTGCGGTGTCGGCCGGTCAGTACGAGAACGCTCGTGCACGCCTCGATGTACCAAACATTCGGGTGGTCGAGATGTCCAGCGATGACGCCTGGGTGCGCGACAGCGGCCCGACTTTCGTCATCAACAACAGCGGCGAAGTGCGCGGTGTGAACTGGGATTTCAATGCCTGGGGCGGGTTTGAAGGCGGTCTGTATTCGCCGTGGAACCGTGATTCGCAGGTCGGTGGCAAGATCCTCGAAATCGAGCGCAGCCCGCGTTATCGCACCGAAGGTTTTGTGCTGGAAGGCGGTTCGATTCACGTCGACGGTGAAGGCACGCTGATCACCACCGAAGAGTGCCTGCTCAACCACAACCGCAATCCGCATCTGGGGCGCGAAGAGATCGAAGCGGTGCTGCGCGACAATCTGTCTGTGGATAAGATCATCTGGTTGCCGGATGGCCTGTTCAACGACGAAACCGACGGCCATGTGG
>NZ_JABULD010000574.1:0-6661 GCF_014060985.1 Pseudomonas sp. MD195_PC81_125 | reverse complement strand
GCCGCCGGGGATCGGCCGGTCGAACAGGTAGCCCTGGCCGACGTCGCACCGGTGGCGACGCAGGAACGCCAGCTGCTCGGCGGTCTCGATGCCTTCGGCCACGACCTTGAGCTTCAGGTTGTGCGCCATGGCGATCACCGCGGAGGTGATTTCCATGTCGTCCTGGTTGTCGGGGATTTCGTGGATGAAGCTGCGATCGATCTTGATGATGTCGATCGGGAATTTCTTCAGGTAACTGAGCGACGAGTAACCGGTACCGAAGTCGTCCATGGCCAGAGTCAGGCCCAGGCGCTTGAGCTGATCGAGCTGCAAGTGCGTATCTTCGGTGGCTTCCAGCAGCAAACCTTCGGTCAGCTCCAGTTCGAGCAGACTGGCCGGCAGCGCTTCTTCCTTGAGGATGTTGGCGATGGACGCGACCAGATCGGGATCGGAGAACTGCTTGGGTGACAGGTTGATCGCCACTTGCAGATTGCCCATGCCCGCGGCGGTCAGCGCTTTGCTCATGCGGCAGGCCTGGCGGGCAATCCACTTGCCGATCGGAATGATCAGGCCGGTTTCTTCGGCCACGCTGATGAACTGATCCGGGCGGATCATCCCGCGTTCGGGGTGGTTCCAGCGCAGCAGTGCTTCCATGCCCAGCAGGCGACCGCTGCGCAGGCATAGCTTGGGCTGGTAGAACACGTCCAGCTCGTTCTGGGTCAGGGCGCGGCGCAGGTTGTTCTCGACGAACAGCTTGTAGCTGGCCTCGGCATTCAGCGCTTCGGTGAAGACTTGCACCTGATGCTTACCGTTGGCCTTGGCTTTGTGCAAAGCGAGGCCGGCGTTGCGCATCAGGGTTTGCGGGTCGCGTCCGTGCAGCGGCGCGCAGGCCAGGCCCACGGAGCCGGTGACGCTGATCAACTGGTTGTCGACGAACATCGGTTTGTCGAGGGTCGCCAGCAACTGGTTGGCGATCTGTTGGCCGGTGGCGAGATCCGTGTCGTCGAGCAGTACGGCGAACTCGTTACTGGCGAACCGCGCGAGGCTGCCGCTCGGGCTGAGGCTGTTGCGCAGACGCCGGGCGAGGCTGATCAACAGTTTGTCGCCGGTCTGGTGACCGAGGCTGTCGTTGATCCGCTTGAAGTTGTCGATGTCCACCAGCAGCAGGCTGATCGGCGTATCGCTATCGCGGGCGAAGCGCTCGTCCAGATTGCGGATAAACGCCGGACGGTTGCCGAGGTTGGTCAGATTGTCGGTGTACGCCAGACGCTCGATGCGCTGCTGCGCCAGTTTGGTCTGAGTGATGTCTTCGTAGATGCCGATGTAGTGCGTCAGTTCGCGGTTGTCGCCATACACCTTGGAGATCGACAACTGGCCCCAGTAGGGTTCGAGGTTCTTGCGCCGGCTCTTGAATTCGCCCTGCCAACTGTTGCTCTTGGCCAGTGCCGAGGGCGCATCGAACAGCAGCTCGCTGAGGTTTTCCAGGGCCGGCAGTTCCGACAGGCGCTGGCCGTGGACTTCTTCGGTGGAATACTGGGTGATCGCGGTGAAACTCGGGTTGACGTACTCGACCACACCGTCGCAATTGACCAGCAAAAAGGCGTTGGCACTTTGCTCCACTGCGCGCTGGAACAGGTGCAGGGCGCTGGTGGCGGTGCGGCGGTTGTGGTTGTTGATGACCTGGGCGAATTGATCCGCCAGCTCACCGGCAAAGGCGATTTCATCGGACTGCCAGGCGCGGGTCACGCCGGTCTGCTCCAGACAGAGCACGCCGACCACCTGGCCGTCGACGCGGATGCTGGCGTCGAGCATGGCGTTGACGTCGCGCGGGCGCAGGGCCTCTGCCATCTCGCGTGTGCGCGGGTCGCGCATCGCATTATGCGCGTCGATGGCGCGGCTGCCGTGCAGCGCTTCCATGTAGTCGGGAAAGCCGCTGATGTCGATCACCTCCGGCAGGAGGTATTCCTGCGTTGCGCGGTGATACGCGGAAATCGGCACCAACAGATTGCCTTCGAGGTTCCACAGGCTGGCGCAGTCGATTTCATAGATATCGCAGGCGCAGCGGGTGATCAGTTCGGCGGCTTCCTGCAGCGAGTTGTGGCTGCTGTAGCGTTGGCGGGCGAGCAGCAGAATCAGGTCCTGCTGGGCGCGCACCCGATCAAGGTGCTGCAGTTGTTCCTGCTGGGCGCGCTGGTTGAGTTCAAGGGCGATCTGCAGGCGTGAGTTCTGGGTTTCGAGGTCGACCGAGGGCAGCGCTGGCGCTTCGTCGAAGACATCATCGACCGCCAGTAGATAACCGCGCAGCAAGTGCCGATTGTGCTGCTTATAGGCTTCGCCCAGCTCGAGGATGCTCAACACGCCAGCGGCGGTGTGCAAGGTGTAGCGCACCAGATAATGCGGGCTGTCGCGCAGTTGTTGCTGAATGGTGTCGTGCAGTTGATAGCGCGCTTCAGGCTCCATCAGGCTGGCGTAGGGCGAGCCGACCAGGGCACACAATTCGACGGCCGGCTGGCCGAACTGGCGTTCGCAGTTGGGGTCGAGAAACAGCATCGCCCAACTGGCTTCATTCAAGCGCTCGAAACGCAGCATGCCGAGCCGCGAGGGCACAGGCAACTGCGTCACTACCTCGGCCGCCATACGGCTGGCGGCATCGGGTTGGCTCTTCATGAAGGAACTCGCTTGGAAATATGCTGAACGCGCCGGGCTCGCGCCCTCTTTACTGTTGCCTGCGGCAAGGTTGCATCATTGCGGCACCGACTGACAAGAGAGATGAAGGCCAAGTGCTATAAGAATGTGTCGGCCGCTCAGAGCATTTCTCCAGTAGGTGGTTGAAAAGAGCAAAAGATCGCAGCCTCCGGCAGCTCCTACAGGGATCTAGGTTTGACGGTAGGGCAAGGCAGTTTTTGCTTCTTCGGCATAGGCGAGGATGCCGGCACGTTCCTGTTTCAGAAAATCCTTCACCGCCGCTTTCAACCCGGGATGGCGCAAGTAGTGCCACGAATGCGTGATCACCGGTTCAAAGCCGCGAATCAGTTTATGTTCACCCTGGGCACCCGCATCAAAGCGCTGGTAGCCGTGGGCGATCGCGTAATCCATGCCCTGATAGAAACACGTCTCGAAATGCAGCCGGTCAAACTCGGCCAGACATCCCCAATAGCGTCCATAGAAGCTGTCGCCCCCGACCAGACTGAAGGCCATCGCCACCGGCCGTGAACCCTGTCTGGCGAAGACCACCCGAATCGCCTCCGGCATCCGCGCAGCCAACAGACTGAAGAACTCGCGCGTCAGGTACGGCGCCTGTCGGCGCACGGCATAGGTGTTGGCATAGCAGGCGTAGACAAAATCCCATTGCGCCTCGTCCAGCTCACGCCCTTCCAGCCATTCGAACTCGAAGCCCTGCCCCGCCACTTGCTCGCGTTCCTTGCGCATCTGCTTGCGCTTGCGCGAGCTGAGCACGTCGAGAAAGTCCTGAAAGTCCCGGTAACCGCGATTCTGCCAATGGTACTGACAGCCGATGCGTTGCAACCAGCCCGGTTGCTCGGCCATGGCGGCGTCGGTGAACGGGTCGGTGAAATTGATGTGGGCGCTGGAAAGTTCTTCGATTTCCAGATAACCCGGCAGGCTCTTGAGCAGTTCGAAGCCGTCCTCGACATTCGCCGCCAGCAAGCGCGGGCCACTGACCGGACTGAACGGCACCGCGGTCAGCAGCTTGGGGTAGTAATCGATCCCGGCGCGGGCGCAGGCATCGGCCCAACCGTGATCAAAGACGTACTCACCGTAGGAATGCCATTTGCGATAACCGGGCAGCGCGGCGATCAACCGATCGCCTTCAACATGCAGCAGATGCTCGGGTTGCCAGCCGGTGTGCGGGCCGACGCTGCCACTGTCTTCCAGTGCGCCGAGGAACGCATGGCGCAGAAACGGCTGGTTCTCGGGCACCAGCGCATCCCAGGTCGCGGGGGCGATTTCTGACAGGTTTTGCACACGTTGCAACGGCATCAACTGGCTCTCCACATCTTGGCGTCAAAGCCCCGCGAGTATCGCTGATCAGCTTCCATTGCACACGCTCATTCGGGCGACAGTGCTCCGGCTCAATAGTTCACGAGGACTTTGCATCGTCATCGACATGACATCACTTAGCCACTGCTCTGTCATAAACCATCGCGATACTCGCTCCTGTTTTTAGAGCGCCGGGTTCTACCCGGACACTGTTTTCCGACGTGCGCGTCGGTGTGCCCAGGATGGTTCAGCCATCCCTCTCATCTTCGGAGATTGCTATGCGTCTTGCTTCCACGAAAACTGCGGCGGCCCTGTGCGGTGGCCTGTTGCTGGCCATGAGCGTTCCGGCCAGTGCTGCAGTCGACGCCAAACTGCTCGACATGCTCAAGGCTAACGGTTCCATTTCCCAGGCGCAGTACATTGAACTGCAAACTGAACTGGCCAAGGATCAGAAGGCTCAGCAAATCGCGCAGCAGGCGCAGCAAGAGACCAACGAGCAAATCGCGGCAACCGCGAAGAAAACCAATGAGCTGAGTTCCTTCGACCAGAAGCTTGCCTGGGCCGCCAAGACCCAGTTCAAGGGTGATGTGCGTATCCGTCAGGAGACCGTCAAGATCGACGGTGAATCCAACAACGGTGGTCGCGACAAGGATCGCCAGCGTATCCGTGCCCGCCTCGGCGCCTACACCGAGATCAACCCGCAGGTCGACACCGGTATCCGTATTGCCACCGGCGGCGGCGACGATGCCCGTTCGACCAACCAGGACATGGACAACTACTTCGACAAGAAGCAGATCTGGCTCGACCTGGGTTACATCGACTACCACCCCGACGCCATCAAGAACCTGCACGTGATCGGCGGCAAGATGCTGCAACCCTGGGTCAGCATGGGCGATGTGATCTGGGACAGCGACATCAACCCGGAAGGTCTGGCCGTGACCTACAAATACCCGCTGGGCAGCAGCGCCGAACTGTTCGGCAGCCTGGGTAACTACACTCTCAAGGACAACGTCGACGGCGAAGGCGTGCAATTTCGCCACGATCTGCGCCTGACCGCTGGCCAGTTGGGCAGCCGCTTCGCGATCACCGACAACCTGAAACTGACCCTGGGCGGCAGCGTCTACGCCTACCAGAACGACGAGGACAGCCGTTGCACCGGGACGTCCACACCGTGCGCACTGTCGGTCAACGGCAACTCGGCCAACAACGAATTCCGTCTGTACGAGGGCTTCAGCCAGATCGATATCGGTGGTTTGCCAATGCCGCTGTCGTTCTACGGCCAGTACGTGAAGAACAACGATGCGGTGACCGATGCCGACACTGCGTGGCTGGTCGGCGCCAAGTCGAAAGTCTTCGGCCTGAACCTGGACTACAACTATCGTGACGTACAGCGTGACGCCGTGGTCGGCGCATTCACCGACTCCGACTTCGCCAACGGCACCACCGGTTCCCGTGGCCACAAGTTCAAGGTCGGTTACGATATCGACAAGAACTTCGCCATCGGCGCCACCTACTTCCTGACCAAGGCCGACTTCTCCAGCCGTACCCAGCGTGACGCAGACACCAACACCCTGCAGCTGGACGCGGAAGCGAAGTTCTAAAAAGCGTCACCTGTAGCCTGACGCGGGCGGGACGATCCCCATCATCCGTTCGTTTCATCCGCGTCGGGCTATTTCTGCAAGATGCAAGAACACTGTAGGAGCTGCCGGAGGCTGCGATCTTTTTGATCTTGTTTTTGAGGATCAAAAGATCGCAGCCTCCGGCAGCTCCTACAGGGGGCTCTATTTTTCTTTGCGGCGTTGCTCGGCCAGGCGTTCGGCCAAAGCGTCAATACCCGCCTCGGTTTTCTCCGGCATCGCCTTCAATGTGGCCTGCATCAAACGCATCTGGCGAATGAAACGCCGACAGTTGGGGCAGAACATCAGGTGGTGGCGCACCAACAGTCTCTCGCGAAAGCTCAACTGGCCATCGAGATAATCGCTGGAGCGCGCTACTTGTTCCTTGCAGGTCAGCATTCGCCAGTCTCCTCAAAATGCTCCACCGTGGCGAAGACTTTCAGCCGCGCACGATGCAGCAGCACACGGACATTGGAGAGCGAGATCTCCAGAAGATTACAGATCTCCTCCAGCTCCAGGCCCTGACGCTCGCGCAGCAGCAAAACACTGCTTTGCAGTTCCGACAGGCTGAGCAAGGTGTGCTCCAGGCAGTCGCGCAATTCGCTTTCCGTCAGCAAGGCTTCCGGCGTGTCCTGATGCCAGGCGAACGGCGCCACCAGCCAATGACCGTCACCGGGAGAAAAGCGGTCATCGTCGATGGTGCCGTGGGGTGACGGCAGGTCATCCATCAAGACTTCGCGACGATTTTGTTTGTAACGACTCTTGGCCGAGTTGGCAGTGATGGTCAGCAGCCAGGTCTTGAGACTGGAACGGCCCTCGAAGCTACCGATGTGGCGCACCACCGAAAGCCAGGCGTCCTGCACCACTTCCTCGACATGGCGCTGGCCGACAATCGCGTAAGCCACAGCGCGCATGGCGCTCTGGTAGGTGCTGACCAGTTCCTTGAAAGCTTTTTGCTCACCGGCCAACAGGCGTTCGAGCAGTTGGGTGTCATCCGTTGCGGCCATGCGCGCCTCGTTTTCAGATGGTCGAAAGCAAAAGATCGCAGCCTGCGGCAGCTCCTACAG
>NZ_JABULD010000348.1:0-21870 GCF_014060985.1 Pseudomonas sp. MD195_PC81_125 | reverse complement strand
CCTGCGGCAGCCCCCTGCAGGGAAATCGCATTCCTCCACTCCAGGAGCTGCCGCAGGCTGCGATCTTTTGCTTTTTAAAGCATCCGTTCCAGGCCCACCGTGGTGCTGAACCACGCATTGAAGCGCCGCCACCAGCTCCCGGGTTCCTGGGTCAGCGTGTGCATCTGACCGTTGTCCTCGGTCACCCAGACAATCTTCCCATCCTGCAATTTCGCCTGATAACTCAGGGCTGGCGCCATGCCTTGCAGCGCCAGTTCGCGCACGTGTCCGGCCAGCTCCGGGCTGTCCACCAGCACCCCGACTTCGGTGTTCCACAACACTGAGCGCGGATCGAAGTTGAACGAGCCGATGAACGCTTTCTGTCGATCGAAAATCATCGCCTTGCTGTGCAGGCTGGAGTCCGAGCCGCGGAACGACTTGCTGTAAAACAAATGCGGACCGCTGCCATAGTTGTCCCCGGGCTGACGGCGCAGTTCATACAGTTTCACACCGTGTTCCAGCAACGCCTTGCGATACGGCGCATAACCTCCGTGCACCGCCGGCACATCGGTGGCTTGCAGCGAATTGGTCAGCAGGCTCACCGAGACCCCGGCGTCGGCGCGTCCGGTCAGGTACACCAGCCCCGGCTGGCCGGGCACGAAGTACGCCGAAATCATGATCAACTCTTTGCTGACGCCGCGCAGTTCCGGCGCCAGTTGCGTGGTCAGCAGCAGTTGCGGATCCGGCTCGTCCTTGGCTAGCACCTTGCTTGGCGCGTCCCACAGTGCCTGGTTCCAGGCCCAGATCAGTTCCTTGCGCCAGATATCCATGCGTGGCGCGGTCTTGAACGTCATCAACTGTTGATACAGCGCGTGGTTCTGTTTGCGGGTTTCATCCAGCGATTCTTCCAGGCGCGTGCGGGTGTTTTGCAGGTCTTTGATGCTCGGTTTGCTGGAGAGGAATTCGTCGATCGGCTTGCTCAGCGCGCTGTTCCAGTACTGGTCAAAACTGTGCCCGAGCTGTTCGGCCACCGGGCCCACGCTGAGCATGTCGATGTCGGTGAAATTCAGGTTCGGCTCGGCATCGAAGTACTCGTCGCCCAGATTGCGCCCGCCGACGATGGCCACGCTGTTGTCGGCCAGAAACAGTTTGTTGTGCATGCGCCGGTGTTGCAGCGACAGGTTGAACAGGCGTCCGGCTGCGCGGGTCACGCCGGTGCTGCGACCCAGGTGCAGCGGGTTGAACAGGCGAATCTGGATTTGTGGGTGCGCCGCCAGCGTGGCGATGATCGTGTCCAGACCGTCGCTGGTGGTGTCATCGAGCAGGATGCGTACGCGCACGCCGCGGTCGGCAGCCTTGAGCAGTTCTTCCACCAGCATCCGCGTGCTGACACCGTCGTGAACGATGTAGTACTGCAAGTCGAGGCTGGTTTGCGCATTGCGGATCAGCTCGGCGCGCGCGGTGAACGCTTCAGTGCTGTTGGACAGCAAGCGGAAGCCGGAACGGCCCTGATAGGGCGCGGCCTGGGCCTGGATCGAGCGGCCGAAGCTGGACTTCGACGCAGGCAAGGCCTGGCTCGGCTCACGGGGTACATCAAAGCTGGCGCAGCCGCTCAGGAGCGAGGCGAACATCAGCAAAGCGAGTAGGGGCTGTCTGAAGCTCACGTAGGAACGTTCCGGTCGGCTGCAAAGGTCGGCATATGGACGCTGATCACTCGAAAAAGGTCAGTCGGCTTCGGCCAGTAGTTTGATCGCCGCTGCGCCGACCTTGCGCACCGCTTCTTCGATCTGCGGTGTCGGTTTGGCAGCGTAGTTCATTCGCAGGCAATTGCGGTACTTGCCCGAGGCGGAAAAGATGCTGCCCACGGCGATCTGTACGCCTTGGTCATGCAACGCACGATTGAGTTTCAGCGTATCGAAACCCTCCGGCAATTCGACCCAGAGCATGAAGCTGCCCTGTGGACGGCTGGCGCGGGTGCCGGGCGGAAAATAGCGAGTGACCCAGTCGATCATGATGTCGCGATTACGCTGGTATTGCGTGCGCATCCGCCGCAAATGCGGTTCGAAGTGCCCGGACTTGAGAAATTCTGCGATGGCAATCTGCGGCTGCGGCGCGGTGGAACCGGTGCTGATGTATTTCATGTGCAGCACCCGTTCCAGATACCGTCCCGGCGCGACCCAACCGATGCGCAGCCCCGGCGCCAGAGTCTTGGAAAACGAACTGCACAGCAGCACGCGACCATCCTCGTCGAAGGATTTGATCGTGCGCGGTCGCGGGTAGGTGTAAGCCAGTTCGCCATACACGTCGTCCTCGATGATCGCCACATCGAAACGCTGCGCCAGCGTCAACAACGCGCGTTTGCGCGACTCCGGCATGATGTAGCCCAGCGGGTTGTTGCAGTTGGGGGTGATCTGGATGACCTTGATCGGCCACTGCTCCAGCGCCAGTTCCAGCGCTTCGAGGCTGATGCCGGTCAATGGATCGGTGGGGATTTCCAGGGCTTTCATGCCCAGCCCTTTGAGGGTCTGCATGGCGCCGTGGAAGCTCGGCGAATCCACCGCGACGATATCGCCCGGCTCGCAGATCGCGTGGATGCTGGTGGACAGCGCTTCGTGGCAACCGGTGGTGATCACCAGATCGCTGGCGCTCAACTGGCAGCCGGAATCGAGCATCAGTCGGGCGATCTGTTCGCGCAGTTCGAGGGTGCCGTGGATGTTGTCGTAATACAGCCCGGGCATGTCCTGCCGGCGGCTGATCCGCGCCAGCCCGCGCAGCAGTGGTTTCAGGGTGGGCGTGGTCACGTCGGGCATGCCGCGACCCAGTTGAACCACGTCCTTGCGCGGTACCGCGCGAATCAGCTCCAGCACTTGATCCCACTGCGAAATCTCCACCGGCCGCTGCGCCGGACGGCCGACGGCAGGCAGCTCCGGCAGCTCGCGACCGACCGGCACAAAGTAGCCTGACTTGGGTTTCGGCGTTGCCAGGCCGCTGTCTTCAAGCATGCGATAGGCCTGCTGCACGGTGCTCAGGCTGACCCCGTGTTCTACGCTCAGGGCGCGCACCGAAGGCAGGCGATCACCGGGACGGTAGAAGCCTTGTTCGATGCGGGTGCCGAGCAGCTCGGCGAGGTTCACATACAGGGTCATGGCACTGCCTCGATGCAGGTGATTCGTTAAACCAGTACAGATGCAGCAAAAATCGGTAATTCAGTCTCAGGAATGGCAAATCTGTATGGAGTTAATACAGATGGGTTGAATCTGTAATGCTTTTGCCGACCCGCGCATCATGGAATCTCTGGCTACCCAAGTAAACAGGAGCGACAAAAATGAACGGCTTGAGCGATGTGCGGCTGACGTTACACAGTCAGGAACTGGCGGCAGGGCAGGAGGACAGCGCATGGAATAGCGCCATGCGCAACGCGCCGTCCGGCCTGAGTCGCTGGGGCCTGTTCTGGCATCGTCTGCACACGCGCAAGGCGCTTTTGAACCTGACGCCGGAGCAGCTCAAAGATATTGGGCTGACCCGGGAGCAGGCGCAGGAGGAGGGGTTGAAGCCGTTCTGGCGGCTGTAACCTGATTTGGAATGCATTCCCCTGTAGGAGCTGCCGCAGGTGCGATCTTTTGACTTTTATTTTTGAAGAGCAGAAGATCGCAGCCTGCGGCAGCTCCTACAGGGGCAGCGGCTTTCAGACCAACTCTTTGAGCCGATGCCACAACATCCCCAACGCCAGCAACGGCGAACGCAAATGCTTGCCGCCGGGGAAAGTGATGTGCGGCACCTTGGCAAACAGTTCAAAGCCGCCGCTGTGCTGCCCGCTGATCGCCTCGGCCAGCAGCTTGCCGGCCAAGTGCGTGGCATTAACCCCGTGCCCGGAATAGGCTTGGGCGTAATACACGTTCGGCTGGTCTTTGAGTCGGCCAATCTGCGGCAGCCGGTTGGCACCGATGCCGATCATCCCGCCCCATTGATAGTCGATCTTCACGCCTGCCAGTTGTGGAAACACTTCGAGCATCTTCGGTTGCATGTAGGCGCCGATGTCCTTCGGATCACGCCCGGAATAATGGCAGGCACCGCCGAACAGCAGGCGCCGATCCGCCGAGAGCCGGTAGTAATCCAGCGCCACCCGCTGGTCGCAGACCGCCATGTTTTGCGGCAGCAGGCTGTGCGCCTGGGTTTCGCTCAACGGTTCGGTGGCGATGATGTAGCTGCCGGCCGGGAGCACTTTGCCGCTGAGTTGCGGATTGAGGTCGTTGAGGTAAGCGTTGCAGCCCAGCACCAGGGTTTTCGCCCGCACTGAACCTTGAGCGGTGTGGACGCGAACCTCGGTGCCGTAATCGATCCGCGTCACCGCCGATTGCTCGAACAGCTTCACACCCAATTGCTGTGCGGCAGCGGCTTCGCCCAGCGCCAGGTTCAGCGGGTGCAAATGCCCGGAGCCCATGTCGATCAAGCCGCCGACATAGCGTTTGGAGCCGACCACGGTGTGCATTTCATCCGCTTGCAGCAGGCGGGTTTGGTAGCGATAGCCGAGGCTGCGCAGTTCTTCGGCGTCTTCGGCAAAGCCTTCGAGATCGGCCGGTTTGTTGGCGAGGTCGCAATAGCCCCAGGTCAGATCGCAAGGGATCTGAAAGCGCTCGACGCGCTGGCGGACGATTTCAACTGCTTCCAGGCCCATCAGTTTCATCTGGCGTACACCGTCAGCGCCGATGACGTTGCTGAACTGTTCGAGACCGTGGCCGACCCCGCGAATCAACTGTCCGCCGTTGCGGCCACTGGCGCCCCAGCCGATCCGGTGCGCTTCCAGCAGCACCACGCTGAGGCCGCGTTCGGCCAGCTCCAGCGCGGTGTTCAGCCCGGAGAAGCCGCCGCCGACCACGCACACGTCCGCCTTCAGCTCGCCTTGCAGCGCCGGATGGTCAGGCTGCGGCAGGCTGCTGGCGGCGTAGTAAGAGGCAACGTGGGGTTGGCTCGCGAAGGTTCGGGCGCGGGCATTCATGGGCATCATCCAACGGCTGAGTGTCGAGAAAATTTGACGGAGCATAAGCCGCGCCGCCGAAGACCGGCAACACTGGTCGGCCGTTGCTGTCTGGATCACGGCTTTTGCGGCACAATTGCCGCCTATTTCATGTGGGTTACCGTTTCGATGAGTTGCAATCGCCAAACCCTTCGCGACCTGCGTCAGCAGATCCCCACGTTCGACTGCGTGCCGGGCTGCCATGACTGCTGTGGACCGGTGACCACTTCCCCGGAAGAAATGTCACGTCTGCCGCGCAAGACCCGCGCCGAACAGGATGCGGCGATGGAAGAGTTGAACTGTGTGCACCTGGGCCCCAATGGTTGCACGGTGTATGGCGAGCGGCCGTTGATTTGTCGCTTGTTCGGTACCACCAAAACCCTGCCGTGCCCGAACGGGCGGGGGCCGGTGGAGCTGATTCATCCACGGGTGGAAAAGCAGATCTTCGAGTACATGGCTTCGAACCGGCAGGTGCTGGTTTAGCGCAATTGCTGGAACTGAGTCGACCCAATCGCTGGCAAGCCAGCTCCCACAGTGATCGTTGTCGTTCGCAGAATATCTGTTGACCACTGAACCTGTGGGAGCTGGCTTGCCAGCGATGGGGCCGGATCAGGCAGCACAAATCTCAGTCCGGAATCGGCAGGCTCAGGCTCTCCTTCACCTCTTCCATCACGATATAGCTTTTGGACTCACGCACATGCGGCAGCTTCAACAGAATGTCGCCCAGCAGTTTGCGGTACGAAGCCATCTCGGAAA
The DNA here is from genome assembly GCF_014060985.1 of Pseudomonas sp. MD195_PC81_125. Classification (NCBI taxonomy): domain Bacteria; kingdom Pseudomonadati; phylum Pseudomonadota; class Gammaproteobacteria; order Pseudomonadales; family Pseudomonadaceae; genus Pseudomonas; species Pseudomonas sp. MD195_PC81_125. The sequence continues at coordinate 16,121 of NZ_JABULD010000348.1, read as the reverse complement.
TCCGCGCCTTCACCAGATAGTCGAAATCCCCTGACACCAGGTGGCATTCCAGCACGTGCGGCAGCTTCAGCACCGCGCGGCGGAACTCTTCGAACGTGTCGCCGGATTTGTAGTCGAGGCTGATCTCGACGAACACCAGCAGGCTACCTTTCAAGTGCTGCGGATTCAGGCGGGCGTTGTAGCCCATGATGATTCCCTCACGCTCCAGCCGTCGCACCCGCTCAGTGCACGGCGTGGTGGACAAACCGACCTTCTCCCCGAGTTCGGTAAACGATATCCGCCCGTCTGCCTGCAGGATCCGCAAGATGTTGCGGTCGATCTTGTCCAGCTCACGTTTGGTCTGAGTGTTGGTACGCATAGGGGATGCGCCTCCGTGAAAAGGGTTTTTGCCGAGAATTGTCGCCAAATATAGGCGCTTATATAGTGAAATGCACTGGCCATTCTTTTTTACACTGCGCGCATCATTGCTCTAACAACAGACGTACGCGGCCCTGCCGCGATGAGGGATACAAAAATGCGCGTAATGGTCTTGGGTAGCGGCGTCATCGGTACCGCCAGTGCTTACTATCTGGCCCGTGCCGGGTTTGAAGTGGTGGTGGTCGACCGGCAGCCAGCCGTGGCCATGGAGACCAGTTTCGCCAACGCCGGCCAGGTGTCGCCGGGTTATGCCTCGCCGTGGGCCGCGCCGGGCGTGCCGCTCAAGGCCATCAAATGGCTGCTGCAGCGCCACGCGCCGCTGGCGATCAAGGCCACCGCTGACATTGACCAGTACCTGTGGATGGCGCAGATGCTGCGCAACTGCACTGCCAGCCGTTACGCGGTGAACAAGGAGCGCATGGTGCGTCTGTCCGAGTACAGCCGCGACTGCCTCGACGAACTGCGCGCCGAAACCGGCATCGCCTACGAAGGCCGCAGCCTGGGCACCACGCAACTGTTCCGCACCCAGGCGCAGCTGGATGGCGCCGCCAAAGACATCGCCGTTTTGAAAGAATCCGGCGTGCCGTTTGAAGTCCTCGACCGCGCCGGCATTGCCCGCGTCGAGCCGGCGCTGGCCAATGTCACCGATATCCTCGCCGGCGCCTTGCGTCTGCCGAACGACCAGACGGGCGACTGCCAGATGTTCACCACGCGCCTGGCGGAAATGGCCGTGAAACTCGGTGTGGAATTCCGCTTCGGCCAGGATATCCAGCGCCTCGACTACGCCGGCGACCGCATCAATGGCGTGTGGATCGACGGCAAGCTGGAAACCGCCGACCGCTATGTGCTGGCCCTCGGCAGCTACTCGCCGCAGTTGCTCAAGCCGCTGGGCATCAAGGCCCCGGTGTATCCGCTCAAGGGCTACTCGCTGACCGTGCCGATCACCAACCCGGACATGGCCCCGACTTCGACCATTCTCGACGAGACCTACAAGGTCGCGATCACCCGTTTCGACAACCGCATCCGCGTCGGCGGCATGGCGGAAATCGCCGGTTTTGACCTGTCGCTCAACCCGCGTCGGCGCGAAACCCTGGAGATGATCGTCAACGACCTTTATCCTCAGGGCGGCAATCTGGCCGAGGCGAGCTTCTGGACCGGTTTGCGTCCGACCACGCCGGACGGTACACCAATCGTGGGTGCCACACCGTTCAAGAACCTGTTCCTCAACACCGGTCACGGCACCCTGGGTTGGACCATGGCGTGTGGTTCCGGTCGTTTGCTGGCCGATCTGATGGCGAAGAAAAAAGCCGCAGATCAGCGCCGAAGGCCTCGATATTTCCCGTTACGGCAACAAGCCTCAGGAGTCCGCAAAACATGGCAATCCAGCGCCAGCTCACCAATGAGCGCATGAGTCAGATCGTTACCCATAACGGCACCGTGTATCTGGCCGGTCAGGTCGGCGATGACTTCAACGCCGGGGTCGAACAGCAGACCCGCGACGTGCTCGCCAACATCGAGCGTTTGCTGGATCTGGCAGGGACTGACAAGCAGCATCTGCTGTCGGCGACGATCTACCTGAACGACATCGAGGCGCACTTTGCCGGGATGAACTCGGTGTGGGATCAGTGGCTGCCCAAAGGCGCCGCCCCGGCCCGCGCCACCGTCGAAGCGAAGATGGCCAAGCCGAGCATCCTGGTCGAGATTTCCATCGTCGCCGCGTTGCCGTAACCGTTTCAAAGATCCCTCTCCCGGCGCTGTTGGCGGTTCACGCCGTCAGCCAGCGCCGGTTTTTATTCCCATGACCGCCTAGAAGTCTGCCGCCATGCGTCCTGCCCGTGCCCTGATCGACCTAGAAGCCCTGCGCCACAACTACCGAATTGCCCGCGAAGTCACTGGCGCCAAGGCGCTGGCGGTGATCAAGGCTGATGCCTACGGGCACGGCGCGGTGCGTTGCGCCCAGGCGCTGGAAGCCGAGGCCGACGGGTTCGCCGTCGCCTGCATCGAAGAAGCACTGGAGCTGCGCGCGGCGGGCATCAAGGCCCCGGTGCTGTTGCTCGAAGGCATTTTCGAAGCCGATGAACTGGCGCTGATCGTCGAGCATGATTTCTGGTGCGTGGTGCATTCGTTGTGGCAGCTCGAAGCCATCGAGCAGGCGGCATTGAGCAAACCGATCACCGTGTGGTTGAAGCTCGATTCCGGGATGCACCGTGTGGGTCTGCATCCGAAGGATTACGCGGCGGCCTATCAGCGCCTGCTGGCCAGCGGCAAAGTGGCGAAGATCGTGCTGATGAGCCACTTCGCCCGCGCCGATGAGTTGCACGAGCAGAGCAGCGCCGATCAGGTCGCGGTGTTCGAAGCGGCGCGTCAGGGCCTGACGGCCGAAGTCAGCCTGCGCAACTCGCCGGCGGTGCTCGGTTGGCCGCAGATCCCCAGCGACTGGGTACGCCCGGGCATCATGCTCTATGGCGCCACCCCGTTCGAAGAAGCCAACGCCGTGGCCGAGCGCCTGCAACCGGTGATGACCCTCGAATCGAAAGTCATCTGCGTGCGTGAATTGCCCGCCGGCGAGCCGATCGGCTACGGCGCCAAATTCATTACCGACAAGCCGATGCGCATCGGCGTGGTGGCCATGGGGTATGCCGACGGCTACCCGCGTCAGGCACCGACCGGCACGCCAGTGCTGGTGGCCGGTAAACGCAGCCGGATTCTTGGCCGTGTGTCGATGGACATGCTGTGCATCGACCTCACTGAGGTGCCGGAAGCCGACCTCGGTTCGACCGTCGAGCTGTGGGGCAAAAACATTCTCGCCAGCGAAGTGGCGCAGTGGGCGGACACCATTCCGTATCAGATCTTCTGCAACCTGCGTCGGGTGCCAAGGCTCTATTCCGAGGGTTGACGCCGCTGCGGGGGCCAAGTGTTGTAAATACTGAACGCTGTCGCCATGATAACGCTCAATATTCTTACAACATCAGGAGGCTCCCGCCTTGGACGTCGGTGAACGACTGCAATCGATCCGCAAGCTCAAAGGGCTTTCCCAGCGTGAACTCGCCAAACGCGCGGGCGTCACCAACAGCACCATTTCGATGATCGAAAAGAACAGCGTCAGCCCTTCGATCAGTTCGCTGAGGAAGGTACTGGGCGGGATTCCCATGTCCATGGTCGAGTTCTTTTCCGAAGAAATCCTGCAGGAAGTCCCGACCCAGATCGTCTACAAGGCCAACGAGCTGATCGACATCTCCGACGGCGCGGTGACCATGAAGCTGGTCGGCCGCGCGCACCCGAGCCGGGCCATCGCATTCCTCAACGAAATCTACCCGCCCGGCGCCGATACCGGCGAAGAAATGCTCACCCATGAAGGCGAGGAAACCGGGATTCTGGTGGAAGGTCGTCTGGAACTGGTGGTGGGGCTGGAAACTTTTATTCTCGAAGCCGGCGACAGCTACTATTTTGAAAGTACCAAGCCGCACCGTTTCCGTAATCCGTTCGACGCGCCTGCGCGACTAATCAGCGCAGCCACGCCGGCGAATTTTTAAACACAGAGGCGCCAGGCCATGACGGCGAAGGCATCCGAAGAGTTTTTCCACTGCGCGGTATAACCCCTTCGACTATGGGGTTGTTTCAGTGTGGCGGGCTACCCGCTATACTTGCGCCCGCCTGCGAACCGTGGCCGCAGGCGTGAATAGCCACCATTGAGGGTGAACGCGTGAACCTAATTATGAAAATGCTGGCCGCACCAGCAACCGTACTGGCCCTCTGGGCTGTCAGCGCTCAAGCTGCGACGAATGACGACATTGCCAAGCGCCTCGAGCCAGTGGGCCAGGTGTGCGTTCAGGGGCAGGAATGCAAAGGAATGGAAGTCGCTGCCTCTGCGGGCGGCGGCGGTGGTGCGAAGACCCCGGATGAAGTGATTGCAAAACATTGCAACGCTTGCCACGGCACTGGTTTGTTGGGCGCCCCGAAAATCGGTGACACCGCCGCCTGGAAAGACCGCGCCGATCATCAGGGCGGCCTCGACGGCATCCTGGCCAAAGCCATCACCGGCATCAACTCCATGCCGCCGAAAGGCACTTGCGCCGATTGCTCGGATGACGAGTTGAAAGGCGCGATCCAGAAGATGTCCGGCCTGAAATAAGCCGCGCTTCTGACGAAAAAAAACCGTCTTCGGACGGTTTTTTTGTGCCTGCGATTCGCGACCTGGGCTGTCCTTTGCAGCAAAGTCGAGGCAAGCTCGGTCTACCTCTATTCACGGAACGGGCAGGAGGCTACAGATGGTGCAGTTGTGTTCGATCGAACAGGCAGTGGACGAGGTGCTCGCACGCTTGCCGGCGCATATCCACATGGGCATGCCGCTGGGGCTGGGCAAGCCCAATCACTTCGTCAACGCGCTGTACCGGCGCATCAAGGGCCTGCCCGAACGGCAACTGACGATGTACACCGCGCTGTGCCTGGGGCGGCCGACGCTGGGCGACGGTCTGCAGAAGCGCTTCATCGAACCCTTCGTCGAGCGTGTATTCGGTGATTACCCCGAATTCGATTTCCTCGCCGACCTGCGCCGCGACAGCCTGCCCGCCAACATCCGTATCGAACAGTTCTTCATGCAGCCCGGCAGCCTGCTCAACAGCGCGCCGGCCCAGCAGGATTACGTCAGCAGCAACTACAGCCACGCCGCCCGCGACATCAATGCCGCCGGCCTCAATCTGGTGGCGCAGTTACTTGCCAGCAGCAGCGAACATCCTGATCGGTTGAGCCTGAGCTGCAACCCGGACATCACCCTCGACCTGCTGCCGATGATCGCCAAGCGCCGCGATGCCGGGGAGACCATTCTGCTGGTGGGTCAGGTGCACACCGACCTGCCGTACATGCCCGGCGATGCCGAAGTCGATATCGACACCTTCGACCTGCTGATCGACGCGAAGGACAGCAGCACGCTGTTTTCCACGCCGAACATGCCGGTGGGCTTTCAGGATCATTTCATCGGTTTGCACGCCAGCACGCTGGTGCGCGACGGCGGCACCTTGCAGATCGGCATCGGCTCGATGGGCGATGCGCTGACCGCCGCACTGCTGGCACGGCAGGCGGACAACGCCGGTTATCAGGCCCTGCTCAATGACATCAATCTCAGCCAGTGGGCGCAGTTGATCGAACGCGAGGGCGGCACCACGCCATTCGCCAAAGGCCTGTATGGCTGCAGTGAGATGTTCGTCAATGGTTTGCTGGTGCTGGCCGATGCCGGGATCATCCGGCGCAAAGTCTACCCCGACATGCAGACTCAGGAGCAGGCCAACGCCGGCACCCTCGATGAAGCGGCGCAGACCGATGGCATCTCGGTGCACGGTGGCTTCTTCCTCGGCCCGCGCAGTTTCTACGAGCGTCTGCGCGAGCTGCCGCAGAGCAAGCGCCTCGAATTCAACATGACCCGCATCAGCTACATCAACGAGCTGTACGGTCAGGAAGAGCTCAAGCGCTTGCAGCGCCTCGATGCCCGGTTCATCAACACCGTATTCACCATGACCCTGATGGGCGCGGGTGTGGCCGATCAACTGGAAGACGGGCGGGTGCTCAGCGGGGTTGGCGGGCAATACAACTTCGTCGCCCAAGGCCACGCGCTGCACGATGCGCGCTCGATTCTGATCCTGCGCAGCTGGCGCGAGTCCGGCGGCGAGGTCAGTTCGAACATTGTCTGGGAGTACGGCCACTGCACGATTCCACGGCACCTGCGTGACATCGTGGTCACCGAGTACGGCATCGCCGACCTGCGCGGCAAGTCCGATGCGGTGGTGATCGAGTCGTTGCTCAATATCAGCGATTCACGCTTCCAGTCGGGGTTGATCGAGCAGGCACAAAAGGTCGGCAAGCTGCCGAAGGACTTCCGCCTCGATCCGCGATTTGCCGACAACACCCCGCAACGCTTGCAGGCCATCGCCGCAAAGCATCCGAACCTGTTTCCGGAGTATCCGCTGGGTTGTGATTTCACCGCGATCGAGCGCGATCTGTTGCGAGCGCTGAACTGGCTGAAAAGTAAGTTCAAGCTGAGTGAGATATTGGAGCTGGGCAAGGCTGCGCTGGATGCGCCGGAGGCTGCGTTGTATCCCGAGCATCTGGAGCGGATGCAGCTGACCAGCCCGGAAGGCCTGAAAGAAGACCTGTTCCAGCGCCTGCTGCTCACCGGCCTGAAGGCCACCGCGCAATAAAAAAACGACAAAAAAACTGTGGGAGCGGGCTTGCCCGCGATGGCGGTGTATCAGTCAACGTGGATGTTGAAGGATAGGTCGCCATCGCTGGCAAGCCAGCTCCCACAGGAATTGCGGTGTGTTCGCGTCTTTCAGCCGTTACTCGATGAAGGTGACGACACCATCCTTCAGCGACTTCACGCGAGCCAGCGATTCAACGCGATAGCCCTGCGAGTCCAGCTCGGCACGCCCACCCTGGAATGACTTCTCGATCACGATGCCCAGACCGGCCACCGTGGCGCCAGCCTGTTTGATGATCGAGATCAGCGCCTGCGAGGCCTTACCGTTGGCCAGGAAGTCGTCGATGATCAGCACGCGGTCGCTGCTGGTCAGGTGACGCGGGGAGATGGCCACGGTGCTTTCGGTCTTCTTGGTGAACGAGTAAACGGTCGCCGACAGCAGGTTTTCGGTCAGGGTCAGGGACTGTTGCTTGCGGGCGAAGATCACCGGCACGCCGAGGTTCAGACCGGTCATGATCGCCGGGGCAATGCCCGAGGCTTCGATGGTGACGATCTTGGTGATGCCCGAATCCTTGAACAGCGTGGCGAATTCGTCGCCAATAAGCTTCATCAGGGCCGGGTCGATCTGGTGGTTCAGGAAGGCGTCGACCTTCAGGACCTGGTCGGAAAGCACGATGCCTTGTTCGCGGATTTTCTGGTGCAATGCTTCCATGAAGCTGTCCTCATTTGGCGCTTTGTGCGCCGAAGGTCTAGTAAAAAGTGGTCAATTCTAGCGCTTTAACATCGCGCGTATATCAGCCAGTGCGCTGTTGCCCCGCACGGCTTTGACTTCGGTCGGTGTGTCGTCGTTGCCTTCCCACGCCAGATCGTCCGGCGGCAGTTCATCGAGGAAGCGGCTGGGCGCGCAATCGATGATCTCGCCATACTGTTTGCGTTTGGCAGCGAAGGTGAAGGCCAGGGTCTGACGCGCGCGGGTGATGCCCACGTAGGCCAGGCGGCGTTCCTCTTCGATGGTGTCGGCTTCGATGCTGGAGCGGTGCGGAAGGATTTCCTCTTCCATGCCCATGATGAACACGTAAGGGAATTCCAGGCCCTTGGACGCATGCAGGGTCATCATCTGCACGCCTTCGGCGCCGTCCTCTTCTTCCTGCTGACGCTCGAGCATGTCGCGCAGGACCAGTTTGCCGATGGCGTCTTCGACGGTCATCTCGCCGTCTTCGTCTTTTTCCAGGGTGTTCTTCAAGGCCTCGATCAGGAACCAGACGTTGCTCATCCGGTAGTCCGCAGCCTTGTCGCTGGAACTGTTGGTACGCAGCCAGTTCTCGTAGTCGATGTCCATGACCATGCTGCGCAGGGCCGAGATCGGGTCTTCGCCGGCGCACTGTTCACGGACCTTGTCCATAAAGCGTTTGAAGCGCGACAGGCGATCGGTGAAGCGGCTGTCCAGATGCTCGCCCAGACCGATTTCGTCAGTGGCGGCGTACATCGAGATCTTGCGTTCGGTGGCGTAGTTGCCGAGTTTTTCCAGCGTCGTGGAGCCGATTTCCCGACGCGGCACGTTGATCACCCGCAGGAAGGCGTTGTCGTCATCCGGGTTCACGATCAGGCGGAAGTAGGCCATCAGGTCCTTCACTTCCTGACGCCCGAAGAAACTGTTGCCGCCGCTCAGGCGATACGGCACTTGGTGATGCTGCAACTTCAGTTCGATCAGCTTGGCCTGGTAGTTGCCGCGATAGAGAATCGCAAAATCGCTGTACGGGCGGTCGGTACGCAAGTGCAGGCTGAGGATTTCCATGGCCACGCGCTCGGCTTCGGCGTCCTCGTTGCGGCAGCGGATCACGCGGATCTCGTCGCCGTGGCCCATCTCACTCCACAGCTGCTTTTCGAATTCGTGCGGGTTGTTCGAGATCAGCACGTTGGCGCAGCGCAGGATGCGGCTGGTGGAGCGGTAGTTCTGCTCCAGCATCACCACTTTCAGCGACGGATAGTCGTCCTTGAGCAGCATCAGGTTTTCCGGCCGCGCGCCGCGCCAGGCGTAGATCGACTGGTCGTCGTCGCCCACCACGGTGAACTGGTTGCGCTTGCCGATGAGCATTTTCACCAGCAGGTACTGGCTGGCGTTGGTGTCCTGGTATTCGTCGACCAGCAGGTAACGCACCTTGTTCTGCCACTTTTCGAGAATGTCGGCGTGCTCTTCGAAGAGCTTTACCGGCAGCAGGATCAGGTCGTCGAAGTCCACCGCATTGAACGCTTTGAGTGTGCGCTGGTAGTGGGTGTAAACGATGGCAGCGGTCTGTTCCTTGGGATTGCGCGCGTTTTCCAGCGCCTGGGCCGGCAGGATCAGGTCGTTTTTCCAGGCGCCGATCATGTTCTTGATCTCGTCGACGCCGTCGTCGCCTGCGTATTCCTTCTGCATGATGTCGGTCATCAGGGCTTTGACGTCGGTCTCGTCGAAGATCGAGAAACCGGGTTTGTAGCCCAGCCGCGCATGCTCCTTGCGGATGATGTTCAGGCCCAGGTTGTGGAAGGTGCAGACCGTCAGGCCGCGACCTTCACCGGCGCGCAGCAGGGTGCCGACCCGCTCCTTCATCTCGCGCGCAGCCTTGTTGGTAAAGGTCATGGCGACGATGTACTGGGCGCGGATGCCGCAGTTCTGGATCAGGTGCGCAATCTTGCGGGTGATCACGCTGGTCTTGCCGGAGCCAGCGCCGGCGAGCACCAATAGAGGGCCGCCGACGTAGTTCACGGCTTCTTGCTGCCGGGGATTGAGTCGGGACATACGAAAATTCGGGAGTCGTTGACGAAATGGGCCGGCATTTTAACAGGCTCAGCGATTTGTGCTGCTCTCTCCGACTTGTGACGCACCACGCGATTCAAATTTGCCGGTTTTGTTACTTTCGCGGAGGATACACGGTGATTTTGCGGCTAATGTTCTCATTCGTGACACAAAAATAACGTTCTGATAATCGTTGTCATTGAACATCGCAACGGCATAATGCCCCGCCCACATCATTGCAGAGTCTAGGGAGCTAGCTTGTCTACGCCTGTCGAACCCTTGCGTTTGCTGCTACTGGCCGAAGAGCCAGCGTGGACAGCGTTATTGCGCGAGTGTCTGGCTCCGATGGGGAGCGCGGCGGTGCTGATCAGCGCGCCGAGCTGGGAGTCGGTTAGCAGTCTGTTCGAAGACAATCGCCACGCGGTGTTGTTGACCGTTCCCGCGTTGCAGCCGGCCCCGGGCCGTTGCAGCCTGCCGACGGTGTTGCTGCTGGATCACGAGCCGGCCACCGCGCCGGTGGGTGTCAGCGACTGGCTGGTGTTCGATGCCCTCGACGCCGGCATGCTCCGTCGTTGTTTGCGCCATGTGCGTGAGCGCGGCGTGCTGGAAAACACCCTGCAACGCCTCGCCGAACAGGATCCGCTGACCGGCATCGCCAACCGCCAGGGTTTCCAGACCTTGCTCGCGGCGCGCCTGGCGGAAAACGACGGTCGCGGTCTGGCCCTCGGGCATCTCGATCTCGACAACTTCCGCCACGCCAACGACGCCCTCGGCCATCAGGCCGGCGACCGGCTGATCCTGCAGGTCGTTGCGCGGCTGAAAAGCCAGCTCGAGGCCGGTGATCAACTGGCGCGGCTGGGCAGCGACGAATTTGCCTTGCTGATCGACACTCGCCGTGCGCCACAACGCGCCGAGTGGATGGCCGAACGCATCACCGAAGCCTTGTCCGAGCCGTATTGGGTCGATGGCGAAAGCCTGTTGATCGGCTCCAGCCTCGGCATCGCTCATGCCCGCGCACAAGGTGGCGCCGATCCGCTGATGTGGCATGCGCACATCGCCATGCAGCAGGCCAAGAGCACCCAGGGCTGCACGTTCCATATCTTCAACGAACGCATCAACCGCAACGCGCGGAGCATGGCCGACCTCGAAAGCGAACTGCGCCGGGCCTTGCGTCGTGATGAGCTGGAGCTGCACTACCAGCCACGGCTGAATCTGGCGGACGGACAAATCGTCGGCCTCGAAGCGCTGGTACGCTGGCGTCATGGCGAGCGTGGTCTGCTGCCGCCGAGCGAATTCGTGCCGCTGGCTGAACAAAGCGGTTTGATCGTGCCGCTGGGTTACTGGGTGATTTCCCGCGCCCTGCGTGACATGCAGGCGCTGCGCGAGCGCGGGCTGCCTGCGCTGCACATGGCAATCAACCTGTCATTCCGTCAGTTTCAGGACAGTCAGTTGCTGCCGACGCTCAGTCGGCTGATTGCCGAGCGTGGGGTCGAGGCGCAGTGGCTGGAATTCGAACTCACCGAAACCGCCGTGATGCGCCGCAGCGATCTGGTCAAACAGACCATGGATGCCCTCGGCCGCCTCGGCGTGCGCTTCTCGCTGGATGACTTCGGCACCGGGTTCTCATCGTTCGTGCACCTCAACAGCCTGCCGATCACCTTGCTGAAGATCGACAAGAGCTTCGTCGGCGGCATGGAGCAGCGCGAAGAGAACCGCAAACTGGTGCACGCAATGATCAACCTCGCGCACAACTTGCATCTGGAAGTGGTGGCCGAAGGCGTGGAAACACCGGAACAGCTGGAATTGTTGCGCGGCTTTGGCTGCGATCAGGTGCAGGGATATCTGATCAGCCGGCCGTTGCCGTTGGCGGAGTTGGTTGAGTACCTGACGTTTGGCTCAAGCCAGCAGGTTTCTGTGGAGGCCGTTTAAAAGATCGCAGCCTGCGGCAGCTCCTACACAAATCCCTGTAGGAGCTGCCGAAGGCTGCGATCTTTTGATCCTAATCTGCGCGAACGGCCTCAAACCTCTGTGACACAGGCTCCAGCCGGATCATCCGCTTCATCTTCCATTCAAACGCCAGCGTCAGGCTCACCGCCGCACACGCCAGACCCAGCGCCAGACCCCACCAGACGCCCGTCGGTCCCCAATGCAGGTGGAACGCCATCCACCACGCCGCCGGCGCGCCGATCAGCCAATAGCAACCGAGGCCGACCAGAAACGTGGTTTTAGCGTCCTTGAGTCCACGGATACAGCCCATGGCAATCGTCTGTGTACCATCGAACAGCTCAAACCATGCCGCCACCGCCAGCAGGCTCACCGCCAGGCGGATCACCTCGGCAAACGCCGGGTCGTGGTGATCGAGGAACAACCCGACCAGTTGATTCGGCAACAGCCAGAACACCATGGCGAAACCCAGCATCACCACTGCGCCGAAGACGATGCCGACCCGGCCGGACATGCGTGCATCGCTCAGTTGCCCGGCGCCGTAGTGCTGGCCGACGCGCATGGTGATCGCATAAGACATCCCCGCCGGTACCATGAACGCTACCGAAACGATTTGCAGGGCAATCTGGTGTGCGCCCAGTTGCGTGCTGCCCATGGTGCCCATGCACAGCGCGGCGAAGGCGAACAAACCGACCTCCACGGCATAGGTGCCGCCAATCGGCAGGCCGAGTCGCCACAGTTCTTTCAGATACTGACGATTTGGCCGCGACAGGCCGGCGCGCAACGGGTAAGCGTCGTAGGCCGGGTGCCGACGGATGTGCCAGGCCAGCGCCAGCGCCATGCAGTTGGCAACGATTGCCGTGACCAGGCCGATGCCGGTCAGCCCCAGTTTCGGCAGGCCGAACAGGCCGGTGATCAGCGCGTAATTGAGCAGGAAGTTGGCCACAGTGCCGCCCAGGCTGATGACCATTACCGGCGTCGCCCGGCCGATCGCACTGGTAAAGCCGCGCAGGGCCATGAAGCTCAGATAGCCGGGCAGGGCAAAGGGCAGGGCGATGAGGAATTGCCCGGCGGCATGGACATTGGTTTCGGTTTGGCCGAACAGCAGTAACACCGGTTTCAGATTCCACAGCAGCAGACCGGCGCCCAGCGCCATCAGCCATGCCAGCCATAATCCGGCCTGAGTCAGGCGGGCCGCGCCGATGATGTCGCCGGCGCCCTGCCGGATCGCCACCAGGGTGCCGACCGCTGCGATCACGCCGATGCAGAAAATCGACACGAACGAATAACTTGCCGCGCCCAGTCCGCCACCGGCCAGCGCTTCGGGACTAAGGCGCGCCATCATCAGCGTGTCGGTCAGCACCATCAGCATGTGCGCCAACTGTGAAGCAATCAACGGCCCCGCCAGCCGCAGGATGGCCCAGAGTTCGGTACGCACAGGATGCTGCATGGTCATCACCACCCATTTATCAAAGGGAACACGAGACCGTCGATTCTCGGCGCTTGGCAGGGTTTGCACAAAAGGATAAAAAGGATGGGTGGCATGATTAAAACTCATCATGAGAACACCCCGTCGGGTTGACCGGATGCCGCTAAAGGAGCTCTGTGTATGTCCCGTCGTCTTCCACCCTTGTATGCCCTGCGCGCATTCGAAGCGGCGGCGCGGCACAGCTCGTTCACCCGGGCGGCCGAGGAGTTGTCGATCACCCAGAGTGCCGTCAGCCGGCACATCAAGACGCTGGAAGAGCATTTCGCCTGCAAGCTGTTTCACCGCAGCGGACGCAACCTGCAACTGACGGAATCGGCGCGGATGTTGTTGCCCGGCATTCGCGAGGGCTTTGCAGCCCTTGAGCGCGCCTGCAACACCTTGCGCGCCGAGGACGACATCCTGCGCATGAAAGCGCCATCGACCCTGACCATGCGCTGGCTGCTGGCGCGACTCAGTCGTTTCCGCCATCTGCAACCGGGTAACGAAGTGCAATTGACCAGTGCGTGGATGGACGTGGATTCGGTGGATTTCAACAATGAGCCATTCGATTGCGCGGTACTGCTCAGTGACGGGCACTTCCCGCCGGACTGGGAGGCCAGCCTGCTGTTTCCCGAAGAACTGATCCCGGTCGGCGCGCCGAACCTGTTGAACGATCAACCCTGGGACGTGGCGCGGCTGGCCTCCACCGAGTTGCTGCACCCGACCCCGGACCGGCGTGACTGGCGCAGTTGGCTGGAGCACATGGGGCTGTCCGATCAGGTCTCGCTCAAGGGTGGGCAGGTGTTCGATACCCTCGAACTGGGCATGATCGCTGCCGCCCGAGGCTATGGGGGTGTCGATGGGGGATCTGTTGATGGTCGCCGAGGACGTCGCGCAAGGAAGATTGAGCCTGCCGTGGCCGACTGCCGTCGCCAGTGGCCTGAATTACTACCTGGTATGGCCGAAAACCCGTCCGGGAGGTGAACGTTTGCGCCGTCTCAGTGATTTTCTGCAAGGCGAAGTGCGCGCCATGGTGCTGCCGCAGGTCAAGCGCTTGAGCTGAAACGTTAGAGCCGCCACAATGCCGGCCTTGCGCCATAACCCCGCTATTTACTCAAGTATTCGGTTTAACCGCCGAAAATGAGCATGTGGGACCGTCGTGCCGGTCTCCACGATTCCACCCCCATTATTAGAATTTTCCGAGCAGGTGCTGCGATCAAGGAGGATCCGGTGGCTCGGCCAGGAGCTGTTCATGTCTCAACCTCGTGCTCGGATCGCTTCGCAGCTGGGCCTCGCGCTCGCTGTGATACTGGCGATCGTCATCAGCGGCAGTACGGTATTCGCCCTGCGTTCGCTGGATTCCGCCAATCTCGCCACCCGTGAGGAACACCTCGCCAGTGAGGCGCGGCTGCTGGCTGACCAGTTGAGCACCTTCCACGGCACGCTGCGCGAGAGCACCCAGCGCCTGAGCGGGTTATTCGAGAAGCGCTTCAGCGCGGGCCTGAGCATTCACCCGGATGAACCGGTGAACGTCGCCGGCACCCAGACCCCGGGCCTGCACCTGGGTAGTGATGTGCTGAATAACAACTTCAAGGAAGTCGACGAGTTCAAGCAGATGACCGCCGGTGTCGCCACGCTGTTCGTGCGCAGCGGCGAAGATTTCGTGCGCGTCAGCACCTCGCTGACCAAACAGGACGGCACGCGCGCCATCGGCACTTTGCTCGATCATGCGCACCCCGCCTATGCCAGGTTGATGGCGGGGCAGGGCTACGTCGGCCGTGCCTTGTTGTTCGATCGTTCCTACATGACCCAATACACCCCGGTGCGCGACGGCAGCGGCAAGGTGATTGCGGTGTTGTTCGTTGGTTTTGACTACACCGATGCGCAGAACGCCCAGTTTGCCAATCTCAAGCGTTTCCGCATCGGCCAGACTGGTTCGTTGGCGCTGCTGGATGAGCAGAATAAATGGCTGGTGGCGCCCGCTGGCGTGCAAGCGCTGGATCAGGCCGTTCCGGTGATCAAGGGGCTGGCGGCGAAACCGGGCAAGGGTGAGTTCTGGAGCGACACCTCTGAAGACTTTTACAGCATTGCTGTTCCGTTCGAGGGCGGGCCGTGGTCGGTGGTGGCGAGCATGCCGAAAACCGAGATCCGCGCGGTGACCTGGAGCGTCGGTACGCAACTGGCTATCGGCAGTCTGTTGGCGATGTTGTTGGCGGTCGGTTCGGTGGTCTGGCTGCTGCGCAGCAAACTGGCGCCATTGAGCGATCTGGTACGTCAGGCCGAAGCCTTGGGCGCCGGTGATCTGAGCGTGCGCCTGAACGTGTCGAGCAATGACGAGATCGGCCAGCTGTCCCGCGCGTTCAACCAGATGAGCCAGGCGCTGTCGACCATGGTCGAGCACATCCGCCGCGCCTCGCAAGAGGTCAACAGCCGCGCCCAGGCGCTGTCCGGTTTGTCCGGCGGTGCGTACGAAGGTATGGAACAACAATCGGGTGAAATCACCAGCATGGCCGGCGCGGTGGAAGAGTTCAGCGCCACCTCGCTGAACATTGCCGACAACATGGGCGCGACTCAGCGTCTGGCGCAGGAAAATGCCCAGCAAACGCAGATCGGTCGCAGCTCGATGGAAGAAGCTTCGTCCTCGCTGGAGCAAATCGCTGGCGCGCTGAACACCACGGCGTCCGTGATCAACACGCTGGGTCAACGCTCTCAGGAAATTGGCGGCATCGTCAGTGTGATCACTTCGATTGCCGAACAGACCAACCTGCTTGCGCTCAACGCGGCGATTGAAGCGGCGCGGGCCGGTGAACAGGGCCGTGGTTTTGCCGTGGTGGCTGATGAAGTGCGTAACCTGGCGTCGCGCACCCGTCAGGCGACCGATGAAATTTCCGGGATGATCCACAGCATCCAGCAGGAAACCGGCAACGCCATCAGCACCATGGAGCAGGGCAATGTGCTGATGCAGGAAGGCCTGTCGCGCAACGCCAATGTGGCTTCGGCGCTGGCGCGGATCGATGAACAGAGCCGTTCGGCAGGGCAGCAGTTTGCGGCGATTACCACGGCGACGCAGGAGCAGAGCAGCACGGCGACGTTGCTCAGCAGCAATCTGCAGAGTATTGCGCTGGCCAACAGCGAGCAGCGTGAAGTGGTTTCCAACCTCGCGGTCACCGCCAAAGAGCTTGAAAAGCTGGCGGCGGACTTGCGTTCCGAGGTTGATCGCTTCCGTTGATACAGCCTTGATATAGCTTTCGCGAGCAGGCTCGCTCCCACAGTTTCCGGGGTCGCTCATAAATCGTTTGAGCACCCGAATAGTCTGTGAGAGCGAG
>NZ_JABULD010000094.1:0-8093 GCF_014060985.1 Pseudomonas sp. MD195_PC81_125 | reverse complement strand
GTCGATCATTCAACATTTGTATCGACTGACCCGACGCCTTCGCGAGCAGGCTCGCTCCCACAAGGGGATAGACAGTCCTCAGCGGATAAAGTGGATCTTGCCGCTGTCATCATTACCCATGTAGATCCCATACACCCCGGCCTGGCGTTCCTCGATATAGCGCTCGAGGATCTGCCGGATCGCCGGGTAGTAGATCTGCTCCCACGGAATGTCTTCAGGGGCAAAGAACTTGTAGTCGAGCGTCTCGGGCCCGAACTGGCCGGTGATCTCCAGCGCGATCGCGCGGAAGATGATGTACACCTCGCTGATCTTCGGCACGCTGAAGATCGAATACGGCGAGACGATTTCCGCACGTACGCCGCTTTCTTCCCAGACTTCGCGCAGGGCGGCCTGCTCGGTGGTTTCGCCGCTTTCCATGAAGCCGGCCGGCAGCGTCCAGGTGCCGGGGCGCGGCGGGATCGCCCGTTGGCACAACAGGTATTTGCCGTCCTGCTCGATGATGCAGCCGGCGATGATCTTCGGATTGACGTAGTGGATGTAGCCGCAGCCGCGGCACATCAGGCGCTCGTGCGTATCGCCCGGCGGAACTTGCTGACCGAGGTCAGGGCCACCGCATTTCGGGCAAAAGCTCGGGCTGAACATGTCAGTGACCTATGCGCGGTTCTTTCAGCGCGATCGGCAGGGTGATGTTCGGCGTGGCGCCGGTCTCTTCCTGTTTGCGCTTGAGGTAATCGAGGGCCACGGCGGCTGCTGCACGCACGTGGTCGACGCAGGCCTGATGCGCCGCCAGCGGATCACCGCTCTTGATCGCCTCGACCATTTTTTTCCATTTCGTGGTTACTCGCGCCGCGCCGGTTTTCCTGCGATACGGAGGTTGCGCGCAGGTAGCTGATGCGCGCCTGCAACTGGCGCAACTGCGTGGCCGCTACATGGTTGCCCGAGCCTTCGAGCAGCACGTCGTAGAAGCCCTGCACCGAGTCGATCACCTGTTGCAGTTCGCCGTCCTTGAGCGCCTTGCGGTTCTCGTCGAGGGCTTTTTTCCAGGGCCTTGATGTCCTTGGCCTTGGCGCGCAGGGTGAACAGCTGGACGATCAGGCCTTCGAGCACGCAGCGCAGTTCATAGATGTCGACTGCATCGGCGAGGGTGATGATCGCTACGCGCGGGCCTTTGGCATCGGCGAATTCGACCAGGCCTTCGGACTCCAGGTGACGCAAGGCTTCGCGCACCGACGTGCGGCTGACACCGAGGCGATCGCACAGATCGCGCTCAACCAGACGATCGCCGGGCATGAGCTGGAAATTCATGATCGCGCTACGCAGTTTGTCCAGCACGATTTCGCGCAGGGTAACGGGGTTGCGATTGACCTTGAAGCTGTCGTCGAGTGGCTGGCGTTTCATGGGGTCCGCTCTTGATGTTGGCTGTCCATGCCAGACGGGCATCTAAACAGCCGAGGGGTTAACTGGAGGCCTCGGCGTCGGCTTCGGCGAAGGCTTCACGGGCGAGCCGGAAACTGTCCACGGCTGCCGGGACGCCGCAATAAATACCGACCTGAAGCAGAATTTCGCGTATTTGCTCACGACTCAGGCCGTTACGCAAGGCGCCGCGCACATGCAGCTTGAGTTCGTGCGGACGGTTGAGCGCCGAGATCATCGCCAGGTTGATCATGCTGCGCTCCTTGAGCGACAAACCCTCACGGCCCCAGACATGGCCCCAGCAGTATTCGGTGACCATTTCCTGCAGCGGGCGGGTGAAGTCGTCGGCATTCTCGATCGAGCGCTGCACGTAGGCTTCGCCCAGCACCTGGGTGCGGATCTTCAGGCCTTTTTCGTACTTTTCGTTACTCATAAATCTTCCTCACACACACATTGCCCTGTAGGAGCTGCCGAAGGCTGCGATCTTTTGATCTTGCTCTTAAAAATCAAAGTCAAAAGATCGCACCTTCGGCAGCTCCTACAGGGTGGGTTTCGTTCTTACGTGCGCAACCGCCCAATCGCCCGCCGATACTTCTCGACCCGCTCCAGATCCTCCCAACCTGGCGAGGCAATCCGCGACAGGTCGCTGTTCTCTTCCAGATCCGCCAGTTTCACCACCCGGCCAATCGGGTTCTGCGCCGCGCGCTCGACGAAATCCTCGTAGGATTCGCCCGGCACTTTGGTCACCGACTCAATCGCCGTCAGCACCTCTTCGCTGAAACCTTCCTTGCGCAAGTCATCGAGGCTGACGCCGCAATCCTCGACCACGTCGTGCAGCACGGCGACGATGCGTTCTTCCAGCGAATTCATGCGCAACATGACTTTCAGCGGATGCAGAATGTACGGCGCACCGCCCTTGTCGACCTGCCCGGCATGGGCGGTGGCGGCGATGGCGATAGCGCGTTCGAGTGTCTGGGGCATGGAGATTCCTCGGGTTAGAGACCGTAACGGCCACCGACGTGGATATTGCGTTTAAGCCAGTTGCCGATTGTTTTCAAACGCCCCACTGGCCGGGCATGTTGCTCAAGCAGCATGGACACCAATGTCGCTTGGTCCACCTCCCGATGCGCATCGATCACCTGCGCAACCCACGCACAATCAGCCTTCTTCAAATGCTCACGCCATTCGCCGGGCCAGCCATCCAGCTCATCCAGCGCCAACCACCGCGCCCCGCCCTGATTGGCATGCCCGCCGCCAATCGATTGCTCGAAGCAGAATGGCGTCGCCGGTCGGGACTGGTCGATGCTGAAAATGTAGATGTCTTGAGTGGGGTGCTGCGGGGTGGGGGCATTGTTGCGGCTGCCGATTTCGATCATGCGCGGTTCCGTCCTTGGGTGAGGCGTTACAACTTGTTTCGCAGTCTACGTCGTGGTGCCGATGGTGGGAACCTTTGGCGATGAGATGTAGACGGACAACTGAAATGGTTCAACCCACCCTCTTTTGTGTAACATTTCCAAACCAAGGTATTTACAAGGATGTTCACCGTGTCAGGAAAACCTGCTGCTCGAGTTACTGATCTAACCTCCTCCTAATGCTTGGTGCGCCTTAGCTAACTGAATGTATGCAAGAGTGAGAGCCGCATGAGGTTTATCAAAAAAATAATGGCACTGGTAAAGCCAGAACCTAGGCAAGAGCAAATAGCCGGGTACAGCAAACAGGAGCTTAAAAGCTTGTTTGCTCGGCCTTTAGTTCAGACCAACCTACCGGTTCAGCCTCCCACTACTTCATTGGAAAGCGCTGATATCTGCGCATTTTTTTTCGCAGTTCCTAATCGACCCTAAAGATTTGGTTGAATTTGAATCACTCGTCGAATCTCACTTCAGAAAAAATACTGAAAGAACCTTCAATGACCTTCCGGTATTTGAATACGAAAGCGCATTGAGCGGAGACCGACTGATATTCTTCGCATCTACTAGAGAATTCAACTCCGTCACGATTCGTTTGATAACTAATAGCCTTGAATTTTTAACGATGCTTAACCGCAAAAAATTTGCGGTTCCTCCACCTTGGTTTGCTTTTGAAGGCTACGAGCCTGCTTGGTGGGGAGGCAGCATGCAAGGTGCTCAAGAGTATTACGACAACAATTACTTTTTCAGTTTTTTCACTCAATTGAGTGACATTGAAAAGCAATCTTATTATTCGAGGTTTGGCGCAACTGATGAGTGGATCGAAAGGTTAGAATTAATGTACGACACCGAGTGATTTCAACAGGAGCACCTTCGCGTACTCTCACCGGAATGGTTGATGGAACCTTCCGAGACGAACCTATCTCGAAACCATAAGCGCCCCGCTCACGATCAAACACGGGGCCATGGGAGAGTTCCGCGATGAACATCCGAATGTTGCTCCTGATCACCACCTTCACCGTCATTCCCACCTGCGTCATGGCCGAAGGCTGCGACGTCCAGACCCAATCCTCCAGCGCCTCGGTGTCAGCCGTGGAAACCCACAGCTGCTACGAATATGAAGGCATGCCCGTCAACTCCATCGACTGGTCGTGCAGCAATGAGAGCAAAGACATGCTCAGCAGCACTAAAACCAAAGTCGACCACTGCGCTGATCACTATCAGGCCACGTGTATCGCCACGATCACCCAGAAATCCCTGGCCAACCCGCACTCCACCAGCAAAGACAAAAACGCCAAGGCGCTGAACATCCCCGACAACGCCCAAGTGACCACGTATTACTACGACGCGGAGCATTTGGCCCAGGCGCGAATTGATTGTGAGAACGGGGGTGGGCATTGGAAGGCGAAATAGCGGCGTTTAGCGCGCATGAAAAAGGGACACTGATGGGTGTCCCTTTTTGCTCTAAATGGTGGGGAATCAATGCTTCATGGCTTCACACTGATTGCGCAAGTCCGAATTCCGGTCACTCGAACAAGTGCTGCCCTTCTTCGCTTCACAAAATGCACATGGGTACTGGAGCAAATACTGCCTTTTTCAGCCTCACACGTTGCGCGCAAATCCGAATCACGAATGCTCGAACAGGTGCTGCACTTTTTCGCCTCGCAGTAAGCGCGCTGGTCGCTGTCGCGAATGCTCGAACAAGTACTGCCCTTCTCCGCTTCGCAGGACGCACGCAAATCACTGTCCCGGATTGAGGAGCAAGTACTGCCTTCCTGCGTGGCCTGGCAGTAATTGCGCTGATCGCTGTCACTGATGTTGGAACAACTGGCAAACGTGTAACCGCTGAACATCAACAACATCGCAAAAATCAGTTTCATCTCACACTCCCTTGGCTTGCCAGGAAACAGCCTGGCGCTGGTTTATCCAATTCAAATGAGCGTCGCGACACGCCATCAAATTGGCATCGTTTTTGAAGAAAGTTACGGGGCGGGGATGGGTACTGGATTTTGGGATCTGAAAACCGCGTAGGAAATGACTGCGCGTGGTGAGGGAGCTTGTTATTGCGGGGCTGCGAAGCGGTTCCATACCCTGCGAGTCATTTTCCCCGGACACTCCGCAACCCTTGATTCACGACGGTTGCACCGCTGACCGGGAGCGAAAGCGCTGGCCACATCTGGTGATTTCACGTCCTACAGGCTGATTGCGACGGTGGGGATCGATGCCTAGAGTGGATCTGTCGCTGAACGAATTTGGCGATAGGGTTTCGCAGCCCTTAAGATTGACACCCTGTTCCGTCTGGCACGGCCAACTCCCGGCTGCGCAAATTTTATGGCGGTTGTGCGTGGGAGACCTTCGGGTCTGCCGGGTCTTGGTGTTAATCCTCCGGTCTGCGAACCCGCGCATAGCTGCCACCCATTTTGTTTCGCAGCAGGACGGTGGCAATTCTTCTCATTAAAAGGATTAGCACCATGACGAACAAAAAATCGCTCTACCAATGTGTTGACATGTCCTATCCGGCTTCGGATCACCCTGTCCTGCTGATTAATGCCGAAGCCCCCTTGAGTGACCTACATGCCTGCGCATCCGAACGCCTCGAGGCAGTCCTTAAGTATTTAGATCTCATGGCGTGCACCAGCCTCCCCGACCATTCCGAACACGACATCAGCACCATCACCACGATCGCGAGAATCCTGGTGCAGGACGTGAGGGATGTATTTCGGGTAATTGGGCAACGAGCAATTGAATCCTGACCCAAGCGTTCTATCCCCCCTTTGAAGCCATAAAAAACCGCGATATCGCGGTTTTTTGTCCTTTGGATGGGTCGGAGTAGAAAACTCAGTCGCAAAATCGGCTGAGGCTCCGTCGCTAGCGACTTTGGTCTCAACGTCTTCCACTGACAAAAACTTAGTGGCACTCTGACATCCGGCAATTGATCGGTGTACTGAGGATCTTCGATCCTGATCAGCGACAATCACGGCAACAGTAGACGAGGAAAGGATATCTCCATGAAAAAATTGCTCTTCATTCTCACACTCTTCAGCGCATTTTCTTGCTCCGCCGCGACAATCCTCAATCCGATGGATTTCGACGGTTCAGAAGCACAGAAACAACAGGTCATTGATTCCATCACCGCAACGGTGAGGAAGGACTACTGCGAAAAAAATCGACATGTGCCAGGAAAGCACTCTTCGCATGATGGAAAAGAAGAATCTTGACTCCTTCAAAGAAGCGACTAAAGCCACTGATCGAAAAATAATGAACGCAGTGATTCATGACTATTGCGAGAAAATTGACATGTGTAATTACAGCACTATATGGATGATGTACAAGAAAAATTTTGAAGCCAAGAACAAAAGCCTTACATGGTAGTTAAAGTACGGAACTTAAAGGTGATAGACCTATAAAACATCACACAAATAAATCTGTCACCTTTTCTTTCTTTTCTTTTTTCTTTCAGGCAAAAAAATAATAAATTCGCCCGTTAATCCCCCCACCAAAGAACAAATTATATGTCAATTAAAAAATCACAAAACGGCGACTGCAAACACACTGAAGCAACAAAATCCAGCACACCACTAACACAACTTACATTTTTCGCAAAAAAATCTTGGCCTTGGATTTTGATATTTTTTTTTACAGTATCAATTTCCGCCGCATATATTTCAAACTTTCACAACCATTCACTCTCATCAGACCCATCAGACTGGGGGGCACTAGGAGACTATTTCGGGGGGTTAGTAAATCCTCTGGCCTCAACAATCGCCTTATATTTTCTGATCAAAGCATATCTATCCCAAAAAGAAGAACTGTCCGAAACAAAAGATGCCCTAAAAGAATCGGCGGAACAAAATAAAATCTCCGCTGAAGCGCAGCGTGAGCTAGCCGAACTGCAAAAAAAAACAAAATATCGCTAAATGAAAAATCAATAAAAAGTCAATATTATTACTCAAAAATCGAGTCAAAACATAAAGAAATAAGTTTTCTATATGAGGAAATTGAGCGCTGCACAACGGCAAAAAACTCAGATAGATATACCTTTGATTCCAGTGGAAACAGACTCTATACAAACCCTGAAATAGACAATTACCGTAGTAAAATGTATTCAAAGGTTTCGAGGACACTAAAAGAAATTGCAGAGATTAACGCGCTATTAGCTCAAGACAACGAATGACATCCCACCCCCAAGAACCTTCTATGAGAGTTACGCATTAGTAATCATAAAACGAGGAAAAAAAAATGAAAGCAGGAAACGTTAACGGGCAAGATATAAAGCAAGAAGTCTGGTGCGACAAATGTGCAAGAACTGGGGCTCGCAATGGAAGCTTCACCACTTCCATAGAAAATGTCTCTCCGCAGCGGTGTCAAAATCAAAACTGTAATGATCCTGAAGCCGAGTTAAAAAACAGGAAAAAAAAGGTAAACCGCAGCACCAATCATGCCAAAAAAGAGAAGGCCTATTAATTTAAATAGGCCGAGCTTCTTTAACAAGAAGATGAACTTGACGTTTAGCGTTCCTCAAAAATTCGCCGGCGTATTCGCACTAATGATCTCCGCCTCATCCGCCCCGATATTCCGGAACTTGTGCGGCAGCGTCGTCGGAAAATAATACCCGTCCCCCGCACTCAACACGCTCACCTGCCCGTCCACCGTCAACTCGACCGTGCCGCGCGTCACCAACCCACACTCCTCGCCTTCCGCGTGAACAATCGGCTCTTCGCCGGAACTGGCACCCGGGGCGTATTGCTCGCGCAGCAAGCGCATCTGGCGGCTGGGGACCGAGGCGCCGATCAGCAGCAGGCGCAGGCCATGGCGGCCGAGGTCGGGTTGTTCGTTGGCGCGGAACACGTATTGGTGTTCGCGCGGGGGCTGGTCGAAGGTGAAGAAGTCGGCCAGGGACATCGGGATGCCTTCGAGCAGCTTTTTCAGTGAGCTGACGGAAGGACTGACGCGATTCTGTTCGATCAGGGAGATGGTGGCATTGGTCACGCCGCTACGCCGGGCCAGCTCGCGCTGGGAGAGTTTGTAGCTTTCGCGTACTAGTTTGAGTCGAGAACCCGTATCCATGACAGCCTTATGTGAGTAGTACTTAAGGGTAATGGGGGTGGGTGGCGGGTGCCGCGCAAGGCGCGCGGATCACGTTGCTCCCGTGTCCCGGAACCGTGAAAGGCGGCTATTAAATCACGTTTGCCGGTGTTGCTCAGCAGGTTCGATGGACGGTGGGTGAAATGAGCCTGCCGGTGGTATTTCCGGGCTGTATACAAAAACCTGTGG
>NZ_JABULD010000367.1:0-3742 GCF_014060985.1 Pseudomonas sp. MD195_PC81_125 | reverse complement strand
GATGATCGCCGCGCTGCTGCACAACCTCAGTACGTTGCTGGTGTTGGGCAATGCCGGACGGCTGCTGCGGTTTCAGGAGCCATTGCTCAAGCTCAAGGATGGTCTTTGAAATGAGTTGCAGCGAACTGTGCGCCGAATAGGCAGTCATCTATGTAGAAGGCGCACACGTCATTGCCGGTTTCCGTGTCGAAAACACGGGTTGCATTCCGGCCTGCTGGAGCGTCTGAAACGATAGTCTCGGCTAATTAAATCGATAGCCTGCTATTTTTCAAGGATGGTCTACCCTCAGATCTGACGTCTGAAACAAGGGGGGATTTTCCATGCTCGCGCAACTTCCACCGGCCTTACAGAATCTGCAGCTTCCGCTTCGCTTGCGTCTCTGGGACGGCCATGAGTTCAATCTGGGGCCGACGCCCAGCGTCACCATCGTGGTCAAGGACCCGACGATGGTCACCCAGTTCACCCATCCAAGCCTCGACGCGCTGGGGGCGGCGTTTGTTGAAGGCAAGCTTGAACTGGAGGGCTCGATCAGCGAGGTCATCCGGGTCTGCGACGAATTGAGCAGCGCCTTGCTCGATGAAGATGAAGGCGCTCAGCCAGTGCGTGCAGTGCATGACAAGGAAACCGACGCCAAAGCCATTTCCTATCACTATGACCTGTCCAACGCGTTCTATCAGTTGTGGCTGGACAGCGACATGGCGTATTCCTGCGCATATTTCGAAACGGGCAGCGAAACCCTGGAGCAGGCGCAGCAAGCCAAATTCCGTCATCTGTGTCGCAAGCTGCGTTTGCAGCCGGGCGATTACCTGCTGGATGTGGGTTGCGGCTGGGGTGGTCTGGCGCGTTACGCCGCGCGTGAATTCGGCGCCAAAGTGTTCGGCATCACCCTGAGCAAGGAACAGCTGGAACTGGCCCGTGAGCGCGTCAAGGCCGAAGGCCTGGAAGACCAGGTCGAACTGCAACTGCTCGACTACCGCGACCTGCCGCAGGACGGGCGTTTCGACAAGGTGGTCAGTGTCGGTATGTTCGAGCACGTCGGCCACGCCAACCTCGCCGAATACTGCAAAGTCCTGTTTGGCGCGGTGAAGGAGGGCGGTCTGGTGATGAACCATGGCATCACCGCCAAGCACACCGACGGTCGCCCGGTGGGACGCGGTGCCGGCGACTTCATCGAGAAATACGTGTTCCCCAACGGCGAGTTGCCACACCTGGCGATGATCTCGGCCGAGATCAGCGAAGCCGGGCTGGAAATCGTCGATGTCGAAAGCCTGCGCCTGCATTACGCGCGCACGCTGGATCACTGGAGCGAGCGGCTGGAGGATAACCTCGAGGCCGCCGGGAAACTGGTGCCGGATCAGGCGCTGCGCATCTGGCGCCTGTATCTGGCCGGGTGTGCCTACGCGTTTGCCCGGGGCTGGATCAATCTGCATCAGATTCTGGCAGTCAAGGCTCATCCGGACGGCAGCCATGAACTGCCCTGGACCCGTGACGACATCTACAACCCTTGATGCCTGAACCCTGCCCTCTCCCTTGGAGAGGGTGATGGGCTTCTAGAGAATCGGTGAAATAAGCCGGGCGATCCGCATGCCGAGCTGTTGCAGGCGGTGGATCTCCCGGCTTTCCTCTTTGGCAACCTCGTAAGCCTGCTCGAAATCATCGTTGAGCATACGTTCCACGTGGGCGGCGAATTCGCTGTCGACGGTCAGTAGCATCACTTCGAAATTCAGCCGGAACGAACGGTTGTCCAGATTGGCGCTGCCGATGGCGCTGATTTCGCTGTCGATCAACACCACTTTCTGATGCAGGAACCCCGGTTCGTAGCGGAACACCCGCACGCCGGCGCGCACCGCTTCGAATGCGTACAGGCTGGACGCGGCGTAGACGATGCGGTGATCGGGGCGCGATGGCAGCAGCAGGCGCACGTCGACGCCGCGCAGCACTGCCAGGCGCAACGCGGCGAAGACGGCTTCATCGGGAATGAAGTACGGGCTGGTGATCCACACCCGCTCGGTTGCGGCATGGATCGCTTCGACGAAGAACAGCGAACAGGTTTCGTAGGCGTCGGCCGGTCCGCTGGCCAGCAACTGACAGAGCACGCCGTCGTCCGGGTAAACATCCGGCAGGATCAGCGGCGGCAATGTGCGCGCAGCCCAGAACCAATCCTCGGCAAATGACTCCTGCATGCAGGCCACCACCGGCCCGCGCACTTGCACATGGGTATCGCGCCATGGCGCCAACGGCGGCTTCTCGCCCATGTATTCATCGCCAACGTTGTGCCCGCCAACAAAGCCGAGCACGCCATCGACCACGACGATTTTGCGGTGGTTGCGGAAATTCACCTGGAAGCGATTGAGCCAGCCGCTACGTGTGGCGAAGGCTTTGACCTCGACACCGCCATCGCGCAACGCCTGTACATAACTGTGGGGCAGGGCGTGGCTGCCGATGCGGTCGTAGAGCAGATGAATCGCCACGCCTTCGGCAGCTTTCTTCAGCAACAGATCGCGCAGGCGTTGCCCGAGGCGGTCGTCATGGATGATGAAAAACTGAATCAGTACGGCTTCGCGCGCTTGATCGATGGCCTGGAAAATCGCCTCGAAGGTCGCGTGGCCATTCACCAGCAGTTGCACTTCGTTATTCGCCAGGCATGGCATCCGCCCCAGTTTGGGCATGGCCCGTAGCGAGGCATAGGCATTTGAGGCGCGGGCGGTGAGGGCTTCTTCGACCCACGGTCGCCAGTTCAACTCGGAGATCGCCTGGCGCATCTTTTCGTTGGCCTGGCGCCGTGCCTTGATATAGCCGTCGAAGGTGCTGCGGCCGAAAACCAGATAAGGGATGAGTGTCAGGTAGGGAATGAAAATCAGCGACAATGCCCAGGCGATCGAGCCTTGGGCGGTGCGAACGGTCAGCACCGCGTGGATCGCGGCGATCAAGCCGAGGCTATGTATGAGGGCGATCAGATAGCCGAAAATGTGCGGTCCAAAATAATCCATGGGGCAGCCTTGCTCCTGAAGACTCAATGCGTAACAGACCATGTTCCGAGGCGAATGTCGCTAATTAATTGGTGCATGAACCGAAGCAATCGGCCGACGTCTAACGGCCACTACTGATCAGGAGTTTTTTCGATGAACGTTCGTCTGCTGGGTTTGGCGCTGGGCCTGGGTTTGGCAATGCCGGTGGTTGCGCAGGCGCAAATGCTGCAGCCGGGGCTGTGGGAAATGACCTCGAGCAACGTCAAGGTCGATGACCAGCCCATGGATGTGCAATCGATCCTCGGCCAGTTGCAAGGCCAGATGACCCCGCAACAGCGGGCGGCGCTCGAGAAGAACGGGATCAACATCGGCGGCAAGGGCATTCGTGCCTGCCTGACGCCGCAGCAGGTCGCGACCAACGATATTCCGCTGGCCGATCCGCAGTCGGGCTGCAAGCAGCAGATCACCGAGCGCACCGGCAACCAGTGGAAATTCCGCTTCAGCTGCCCGAAAGCGCAAGGCACGGGTGTCGCGACGTTCCTCAGTGATCGTGAGTTCACCACCGTGGCCAACGGCACGTTCAATGCGATCGGAATCAACCAGAAGGGCAGTCTGGAAACCCGTGCGGTGTGGTTGGGTCAGGATTGCGGCACTGTGAAGCCAAGAGCTTAAAAGCTTCGCGAGCAAGCTCGCTCCCACAGGGCCAGCGCGATTCCTGGTGGGAGCGAGCCTGCTCGCGAAGAACGTTCTGTCAGACACCTGATCATTCAACG
>NZ_JABULD010000529.1:0-13067 GCF_014060985.1 Pseudomonas sp. MD195_PC81_125 | reverse complement strand
CTCCCACAAGTTCGGTGCCGTACACAAATTTCGTGATCGACACCGACCACTGTGGGAGCTGGCTTGCCAGCGATGGCGTCCGTCAGGTCAGCGGCAAATACAAATGGATGTCGCGGGGTTCCAGAGCGAATAACTCCGGATCCGGTTGATCAACCAACCGGCAACCCTGTCGCTGATAAAACTCCACAGTGTTGCGCGATTCAGTCGCTGAGACATACAACGCCTCGGCACCGAACCGCCGCCCCTGCTCACAGGCCAATGCAAACAGTTTCGCCCCCAGTCCCTGCCCCCGGTAGTCGCGGCTGATGTGCAGAAACGTCAATTGCCGCATGCTCAGCCCCTGATTGTGGATAACCCGGTTATCCACAACCACCGCCGCGACCAGCGCCTGCCCGTCGAAAACGCCATACAGCCAACCTCCGCGCCGCAAACACTTTTCCAGCACCCACGCGTTTTCTTCGGCCTCCCCTTCCGGCCAACCACGCATGTCGACATGCACCGGGTACAGAATCAGCGCACCGTTTTCCAAACGATAGTTCGCCTCAACCCGCTCACTGCGGTCGATCTGCGCCAGCAACGGCAAGTCGTGTTCGCTCAGTTCTCGTTCGATCAATATGCTCGACTTCCTTGGCAAATGGCAGGCAAGAAAAAACCCGCCGGTTCAATGGCGGGTTTTATAGACCTTACGCGGTTTTGAAATCAATCGCGCAGGTCAGACTCATGGATCGGCTGATCACGATGGGTTGCGCGCTGATACTGCGCCGGCCACACCGCTTTGCGCCCGCCCAGGTCATCGTCGGCGTGCAGCGGCCAGTACGGGTCACGCAGCAGTTCGCGGGCGAGGAAGATGATGTCAGCCTGACAGGTGCGCAGAATGTGCTCGGCCTGCGCCGGCTCGGTAATCATGCCGACGGTGCCGGTGGCGATGCCTGACTCCTTGCGCACCCGTTCGGCGAAGCGTGTCTGATACCCCGGCCCTACGGGAATCTCGGCGTTGGCGGCGGTACCACCAGACGAGACATCAATCAGATCCGCGCCCAGCGCCTTGAGGCGACGCGCCAGTTCGACGGTTTCATCCGGGTTCCAGCCGTCTTCGACCCAATCGGTGGCCGAAACCCGGACAAACACCGGCAACTCTTGCGGCCAGACCTCGCGCACGGCCTCGGTGACCTGCAGCACCAGGCGAATACGGTTTTCGAACGAACCACCGTATTGATCGCGGCGCTGGTTGCTCAACGGTGACAGGAACTGATGCAGCAGATAACCGTGCGCGGCATGCACCTCGACCACGCTGAAACCCGCGGTCAACGCGCGTTTGGCGGCGGCAACGAAGGCCTGGATGACGTCGGCGATCTGCGCTTCATCGAGCTGTTTCGGTTGCGTGTGTTGCGGATCGAAGGCTATCGGCGATGGCCCGACCGGGGTCCAGCCGCCATCCTCCGGTTTGACGCTACCGTGTTTGCCGATCCATGGCCGATGGGTACTGGCCTTGCGCCCGGCGTGGGCCAGTTGAATGCCAGCAACCGCGCCCTGGGCCGTGATGAAACGGGTGATGCGTTGCAGCGGTTCGATCTGTTTGTCGTTCCACAAACCGAGGTCTTCGGCGGTGATTCGCCCGTCGGCGGTGACCGCCGTGGCCTCGGTGAAAATCAGTCCGGCACCGCCCACCGCGCGGCTGCCCAGGTGCACCAGATGCCAGTCGTTGGCCAGACCGTCGACGCTGGAGTACTGGCACATCGGTGACACGGCGATGCGGTTGGGTAGGGTCAGTTGGCGAAGGGTAAAGGGTTCGAGCAGCAGACTCATGGGGCACCTCTCAAATCAGTGGGCAGGCTCCAGGGTTCTGTTTGAAAAGTCGACGAGTGACAAAAAAGGCGCAGCACCCGCCCCCGCGGGCAAAAAATTCGACAAGACGTCACAAGGCCAATCAAGCAGTGCTTAGAGCCTAGTCGACAACGGGGGTTCTCGGGGGGTTCCTGAAAAGATCGCAGCCTGCGGCAGCTCCTGCAATGGAATGCGATCCCCTGTAGGAGCTGCCGCAGGCTGCGATCTTTTGATTTCAGCGTGGTTCGATGTGGGCAATCATCAACTGCACCGTCTCGTTGCCCCGAAACTCGTTGACGTCGAGCTTGTAAGCCAGCTCGACCCACTGAATGGTCGGGTTCGGCCATACATCGCGGTCAATGCCGAACGCGATGCCATCCAGCTTCACCGACCCGCACTCGCTTTTCAGCACTACCTTCAGATGGCGCTCGCCGACCACGCGCTGCTCGACCAACTGGAACACACCATGGAACAGCGGCTCCGGGAAATGCTGGCCCCAAGGCCCGGCATGGCGCAGGGCGCGGGCCAGTTCGAGGTGGAATTCCTCGACGGCGAGCGTGCCGTCGGAGAGCATCCGCCCGGTCAGGTCTTCTTCGCGGAGTTGCCGACGCACTTCGGCATCGAAAGCCTCGGCGAACAGCGCAAAATTCTCCTGCGGCAAGGTCAGGCCCGCCGCCATCGCGTGACCACCGTACTTGGCAATCAGGTTCGGATGCTGCGCGGCCACCACGCTCAGCGCGTCACGAATGTGGAAGCCTTGCACCGAACGCCCAGAGCCCTTGAGCAGCCCGTCGCCAGCATCGGCGAAAGCAATGGTCGGACGGAAATAACGTTCTTTCATGCGCGAGGCGAGAATACCGATCACGCCCTGGTGCCATTCGGGATCGAACAGGCACAGGCCGAACGGCATCGATTCCACTGGCAAATCCTTGAGCTGGGCCAGCGCCTCGCGCTGCATGCCCTGCTCGATGGATTTGCGGTCCTGGTTCATGCCGTCCAGTTGCGCGGCCATCTCCCGGGCCAGATTGGCGTCGGCAGTGAGCAGGCATTCGATCCCGAGGCTCATGTCATCCAGGCGCCCCGCCGCGTTCAGGCGCGGGCCGACGATAAAACCCAGGTCGGTTGAGGTGATGCGCGCCGCATCACGCTTGGCCACTTCAAGAATCGCCTTGATCCCCGGCCGTGCGCGCCCGGCGCGAATCCGCTCAAGGCCTTGATGCACCAGAATCCGGTTGTTGGCGTCCAGCGGCACCACGTCGGCGACGCTGCCCAGCGCCACCAGATCGAGCAACTCACCGATGTTCGGCTGTGGCTTGCTCTCATACCAGCCGAGGCTGCGCAGGCGCGCGCGCAAGGCCATCAGCACGTAGAAAATCACCCCGACCCCGGCCAGCGCCTTGCTCGGAAACTCGCAGCCCGGCTGGTTCGGGTTGACCAGTGCATCGGCCAGCGGCAGTTCATCGCCGGGCAAGTGGTGGTCGGTGATCAACACCTTCAGTCCCGCGCGCCTGGCGGCAGCCACGCCTTCGACGCTGGAGATGCCGTTGTCGACAGTGATCAACAATTGCGGCTCACGGGTCAGCGCGACTTCGACGATTTCCGGGGTCAGGCCATAGCCGTATTCGAAGCGGTTCGGCACCAGATAATCGACATGCGCCGCGCCCAGCAGACGCAAGCCGAGCACGCCGACCGTACTGGCCGTCGCCCCGTCCGCATCGAAGTCACCGACGATCAGAATCCGTTGACGCTGCTCCAGCGCCGTCACCAGCAGATCCACCGCCGCCTCGATGCCCTTGAGCTGCTGGAACGGAATCAGCCGCGCCAGACTTTTATCCAGCTCGGCCTCGGATTGAACGCCCCGCGCCGCGTACAAACGGGTCAGCAAAGGTGGCAGATCACCGAGAAACGGCAGCGTGGCAGGCAACGGTCGAGGATCAATACGCATGGGGTAACGGAAACTTCTCTTGAATACGTGGGATTAATCTGCAGGCGACGCGGGATCAGCCGCGCTCGCCTGCCAGCCATTCCAGCTGGACTTCGTGCTGACCACGGTCGTCGGTGACGAAGATCGTGCCTTCGCTGATCATTACGTCCCACTTGATGACACGCGGCATGTCCTTGGCCAGGGTTTCCAACACCTCTTGCGGCACGGCGGCGATGTTGACGTTTTTCAGGTTCTTCGCCACCGGCACCACTTTGCCTTCCCATACGCGCAGGCTGCCATAGGCCAGCAGGCTGGTGCGTTCGGTGCGACGTGAGCACCAGGTCAGGCGATCGGCATCCGGCTGGCCGACTTCAATCCAGTGCAGAACACGGTCATCCAGGCTTTTTTCCCACAGCGCAGGTTCATCCACATCCGACAGACCACGGCCAAACGACAGCAGTTCGTTGTACCAGAGGGCGTAGGCCAGCAGCCGCACGGTCATGCGCTCTTCGGTTTCCGAAGGGTGACGGGCGATGGTCTGCTTGACGCTCTCGTAGACACCACGGTCGAGGTCAGTGAGGTTCAGTTCGAATTTGTAAGTGGTAGACGGCTGGGCCATGAACGGGCTTCTTGATACGAGGAAAGTCGGCAAGTCTAACCGATGCGGTAGGCAATCATCGAATTGATGGCGATCAAGCTGCGGCGTCTGACAGCGGGCTATGTTAAAACGCTGTATCTGCTCAGCCTTGTCCTACAGGATTCAGTATGCCGTTCGCCAACAAACCGCTCAGCGGTGTGAAAGTCATTGAATTGGGTACGTTGATTGCCGGGCCGTTCGCCTCACGCATTTGCGGCGAGTTCGGCGCCGAAGTGATCAAGGTCGAATCGCCCGACGGCGGCGATCCGCTGCGCAAATGGCGCAAATTGTATGAAGGCACTTCGTTGTGGTGGTTCGTTCAGGCGCGCAACAAAAAGTCGCTGACGCTGAACCTCAAGCACCCCGAGGGTCTGGCGATCCTGAAAAAACTGCTGGGCGAAGCCGACATCCTGATCGAGAACTTTCGCCCCGGCGTCCTGGAAAAACTCGGGCTGAGCTGGGAAACCCTGCATGCCCTGAACCCGAAACTGGTGATGGTGCGTCTCTCGGGCTTCGGCCAGAGCGGGCCGATGAAGGATCAACCGGGTTTCGGCGCGGTCGGTGAATCCATGGGCGGTTTGCGCTACATCACCGGTTTCGAGGATCGGCCACCGGTGCGCACCGGCATTTCCATCGGTGATTCGATTGCCGCGTTATGGGGCGTGATCGGTGCGCTGATGGCCCTGCGTCACCGCGAGGTCAACGGCGGTCTCGGCCAGGTCGTCGATGTCGCGTTGTACGAGGCGATTTTCGCCATGATGGAAAGCATGGTGCCGGAGTTCGACGTGTTCGGCTTCATCCGCGAACGCACCGGCAACATCATGCCGGGCATCACGCCGTCATCGATCCACACCAGCGCCGACGGCAAGCATGTGCAGATCGGTGCGAATGGCGACGCGATCTTCAAACGTTTCATGCTGATCATCGGCCGCGAGGATCTGGCCAACGACCCGACGCTGGCGAGCAATGACGGGCGCGACACTCGCCGTGACGAGCTGTATGGGGTGATCGACCGCTGGGTCAATTCGCTACCGCTGCAAAGCGTGCTCGACCTGCTCAACCAGGCAGAAGTGCCGGCCAGCCGGATCTTCAGTGCCGAAGACATGTTCAGCGATCCGCAGTACCTCGCCCGGGAAATGTTCCTGCAGGCGAAACTGCCGGACGGCAAACCTTTCAAGATGCCGGGCATCGTGCCGAAACTCTCCGAGACGCCGGGCACTTCCGAATGGGTCGGGCCACAGCTCGGTGAACACAATGCGCAGGTGCTGCACGATCTTGGCTACGACGAACAGCAGATCGCCCGGTTGCGCACAGACGGAGCCATTTAAGCTGAAACATCGCCAGACATCGGCCGCCAACCGCGCCCACCCATGGTGGACGTGGCGGCTGTTCGGCCTGCTGTTTCTGCTGGCCCTGCCCGCCTGGGCGCAAGCGAAACCCACGCTGATCTGGTTGTTGCGCGACCTGCCGCCCCTGACCATTTTCGAAGGCCCGAAAAAGGGCCAGGGCGTGATCGATCAACTGATGCCGATGCTGATCGCCGGCATGCCGCAATACGAACACACACTGATGCGGGTCAATCGCGCCCGGGGCATGCAGATGCTGCACGAGCCGACCTTCACTTGCGATCCGTCGCTGATCTGGAGCAAGGAGCGCACGCAATGGATCGCCTTCTCTATTCCGGCGTTTCGCGCTGTCAGTAATGGTCTGGTGGTGCGTCAGCAAGATCGCGAGGTACTGGCGCCATACCTGGTCGACGGTGAGGTTGATCTGACGGCATTTCTGGCCAACGGCGAAATCAAGGTCGGCGTCGTCGCAGAACGCAGTTACGGCGAGTATCTCGACACGCTGCTCAAGCAGGCCCCGGACGGTGCGCTGACGCCGCATTATGGCAACGACGCCCTGAGCAGCCTGCTATCGATGCAGCGCCTGGGGCGTCTGCAAGTGGTGTTGGGTTACTGGCCGGAGATCCGCTATCAGGCGCATCAGGCGCAAATCGCCGAAGACCAACTGGTGTTCTATCCGATTCGTGGCACCGGCAAATATCTGTCCGGCTATGTCGGGTGTTCCGATACGCCTCAGGGCCGTCAGGCGATCAGTGAGATCAACCAACTGCTGCGTACCCTGCCCCATGAGCAACTTAACCAGTCGTATGCCGACTGGCTGGACCCCGAAATGCGCACGGATTACCTGCATCAGGCACGGATCTTTTTCGAACAACAGGCCGCGCAATAAAAAACCTGCGGGCAAAAAGAAACCCCGAGAAGTGGGGAGACGACTCGGGGTTAAACGCGGTCTACATAAAGACCCGTAGCAGCAAGCGACAAGCACCGGAGCACAATGCTTGATCCTGCTGTTACGGGGTCTGACTGACGGGAATGCAGGAAGGTTCCCACAAAAAATATTTCATCTTTACAGTGCCGCACGCTTATCCAGCGCCGCATTGCGCAAAGCCGCGATGACACAGGGCTCCAGCCGCCCTTCGGCGATCAGGACGTCGCGGTGCAAACCGTCGACCACATCGGTCAGCAGACGTTTGTCGCTCAACTGCGCCTGATTGAATTCGCGCTCGACCACAAGGGCGCCGTTGCTGTTCTTCAGCGTCACCAGGCATTCGCCATGGGCGCCACACGGAGTCAACGTCACCTGATACGGGCTCAGAGCCTCACCGAGCAATAGACTGATACTTTCCATCTCGATCTCCACTCAATAGTCCGAAAACATTGTGCCTGGGGCGTGTTCACATTAAGTGACCACCGGCCCGAGAAGAAAGTTCTGAATGCCGCGCTGCTCACGAAGCAGTTAGCGGTCTGTCAGAGCATGCACAGTGAAGATGACAGAAACATAACCGCCGGTTCAGGCACCGGCCGGCTGGGCTGCCGATTGCAGGTAGCGGTCCAGCAGCCCGCGCATCAGCACTGCCGAAACCGGCGTGTGCAGGCGCCCCAGCAGCGTCAACGCCTGTGTTTGCAGCAGGCTTTCGAGATCGCTCAACAGGCCCGGTGCTACTCGGCCCAACAGAATGAGAGCACTGGCCTCCCGCTCGGCGGCCAGATGCCGGATCAGCGCCAGGCCTTCCCCGCCTTTCAGCTGCGGATCGCAGATCGCGATGTCGACCCGGGTGCGACGCTCCAGCGAACAGCGTGCCGAGGCCAGCGATGGCGCCGTGAGTACGTCATAGATACCGAACGCGTTGAGCATCTGGTGCAACGCCATCATTCGATAAGGATCTGGTTCGAGAATCAGGACTTTGAGCGAGCGCATGGGCGACCTCGGAAACGGCAATCGCGGACTCGCCGCAGTGGTTGCCCACTTTAGGCGAGCCTCCTTCAGTCCCCCATCGGAAAAAGAGGCGTGTGACATAGGAAATTTCCCAATATCAGTGCGGACCTTATTCCGCCGCCGCATCACGCTGGGTGATATCTGTCCACCCCCCGAGCAGGCCGCGCAATTCCCCATTGGCGCTGTAGAACGGCACGGTCCACTGGTAGATTTCCCGATTGCCATCGTTGAACTGCAAACGGCGCTTGCTGAAGCGGGTTCTGCGCGTTCTCAACTGAATCATGAACTCATCATGCAGCGTGGCGGCAGTGGCTCGCGGTAGCGCATCGACCTCGATCAAACGGCATCCCTGCACCTGCTCAAAGCGGAGCGACAAGGCCTCTTCGTAACTCTTGTTGCACAGGATCAGGCGCCCTTCCAGGTCACGGACGAACACCGGATCGGGCATGGCATCAATCAATGCACGCTGGAAGACCAATTGATCGTCGAGCTCGCTTTGCACGTCTCGATGCCGCTTGATCACGGCCGCCATTCGCCGATTCCATAACAGCGACATCACGCAAAAGCCCCCCACCAAAACCACCCCCCCAGCAGCTCGAGCGGAGCCAGTGCTGCCAACCGGCGGCGGCAGGTTTCGGCCCGATACCGCCCAGCCAGTTCAGGCGAATGGCCCGGAGTTCGGAAGCCGGAAACGCCTCAAGCGCCTTGTTCAGTATGCTCAGTAATTGCGGCTGCCCCTTGCGCACAGCCAGAAGATCGGCCTCCCACTTGCCCTCCAGCAATTCGCCGACCTTCAGCAGGCCGGAAGGATAGAGTTGCGCACCGATTTCATTTTCGATGGTGGCATAGGCCTCACCGCTTTCGACCAGCGCCCGCGCCTCGGCATAGGTTTTCACCGAACGTAACTCGATGGACGGGTAATCGCGCCGGATCACCCCCCTCCAGTGCATGCCGACCCGGCAGTACCAGCACCCGTTTGGCCAACTGCTCCAGCGACTGCACCTGCGGCTCGCCAGCCCGGCCGACAAATACCCAACCGGCACCGCCAAAGGCATGACTGAAATCCAGGCTCAATCGGCGTTCATCATTCATCGCCAGGGTTGTGCTGATGTCCGCAGCACCGGTTTCCAGGCGCTCAAGCATTTGCGCGGTGGAAAAGGATTCCCGGTAGATGAACTGCAAGCCGGTCATGGCGCTGATGCGCTTGAGCACATCGTTGTTGAGGCCGCTCCAATGACCGTGCTCGTCGAGAAACAGGTACAACGGGTACTGCTCCGCCGCCACAATCACTGTCGGATTATCGCGAATCCATTGCTGCTCTTCCTCATCCAGTACCACGGTGCCGATGTTCAACTTCTCTTCCTCATACGCCAGATGCGCCGCCGCGCTCATGCGCCAGCCGTACAACAGGCACAACAGCAGAACCTGCTTCAGGGTGTGTTTCCATCCTCTTTCAAACAGCATTGCCACTTCCTTCGTGATCGACTCACCCGTCCTTCATGGGCGGTAACACGAGCAGTGTGGCAGCAGAAACAAAAAAGCCCGTCAGGAGACGGGCTTCAAAATGTGACAGCTTTTCAGGCTTACAACGGCTTGCCGCGGTTGCCATGCTGGCTGACAAAGGCCTGTACGGCTTTCAGTTCGTTCGGCAGAACGGTGCAACGCTCGTTTCGCTCAAACAAATCAGAAAGATGTGCAGGCAGTTCGAGAGCTTTTCCTACACCGGCTTTCTCCACGGCATCCGGGAATTTCACCGGATGTGCAGTGCCCAGAATCACCATCGGGATGTCCAGGCTGCGACGGCATTCGCGGGCGGCCTTGACGCCGATAGCGGTATGCGGGTCCAGCACTTCACCGCACTGTGCGTAAACTTCAGCGATGGTTTCGCAGGTTTGTGCATCGTCCACGGCCAGTGAGTCGAACAGCTTGCGGGCTTCGGTCCAGCGCTCTTGCTCGACGCTGAAACCACCGCCCTGTTTGAACGAATCCATCAACCCGGCAATCGCCGCACCGTTGCGACCGTGCAAGTCGAACAGCAGGCGTTCGAAGTTCGACGAGACCATGATGTCCATCGACGGCGACAGCGTGGCGTGCAGGGTTTCCTTGACGT
The DNA here is from genome assembly GCF_014060985.1 of Pseudomonas sp. MD195_PC81_125. Taxonomy (NCBI): domain Bacteria; kingdom Pseudomonadati; phylum Pseudomonadota; class Gammaproteobacteria; order Pseudomonadales; family Pseudomonadaceae; genus Pseudomonas; species Pseudomonas sp. MD195_PC81_125. The sequence goes on along the minus strand of NZ_JABULD010000529.1, from coordinate 3,290 downwards.
ACTGATTGCCGCTCATGAAGCGGTGCAGGATGTCGTTGCGATTGGTGGCGACGATCAACTGGTTGATCGGCAGGCCCATGTTGCGCGCCAGGTACCCGGCGAAGATGTCGCCGAAATTGCCGGTTGGCACCGAAAACGCCACCGAACGCGCCGGACCGCCCAGTTGCAGGGCGGCGTGGAAGTAGTAAACGATCTGGGCCATGATCCGCGCCCAGTTAATCGAGTTCACCGCCACCAGGCGCGTGCCCTTGAGGAAGCTCTGGTCGGCGAAGCTGTTCTTGACCATTTCCTGGCAGTCATCGAAGTTGCCTTCGATGGCGATGTTGTGGATGTTCTCGCCGACAATGGTGGTCATCTGCCGACGTTGCACTTCGGACACGCGGTTGTGCGGGTGAAGGATGAAGATGTCGACGTTTTCGCAGTGCTTGCAGCCTTCGATGGCGGCCGAACCGGTATCACCGGAGGTGGCACCGACGATCACCACGCGCTCGCCGCGCTTTTCCAGCACGTAATCAAGCAGACGACCAAGCAGTTGCAGGGCAAAGTCCTTGAACGCCAGGGTCGGACCGTGGAACAGCTCCAGCACCCATTCATTGCCGTTGAGCTGACGCAGCGGTGCCACGGCGCTGTGCGAGAACACGCCGTAGGTTTCTTCGAGGATCTTTTTGAAATCCGCGTCAGGAATGCTGCCGGTGACAAACGGGCGCATGACCCGGAAAGCCAGCTCGTGATACGGCAGGCCGGCCCAGGAAGCGATTTCTTCCTGGGTGAAACGTGGCAGGTTTTCCGGGACGTACAGACCGCCGTCGGTCGCGAGACCCGCCAGCAGGACGTCTTCGAAATTCAGGGCCGGTGCCTGGCCGCGGGTACTGATGTAACGCATGACTGACTCCAATGCAGAGTGTTCGCAATGCCGGACCCGCGCACGGGCCCGGTCAATGATGGCGACTTAGTTCAGGTGCTCGACGCGGATCCGCACAACCGGACCGTTGACGCCCGCCAGCGCTTCGAGGGCAGCGATCGCGTCGTTGATGCGCTGCTCGACCACGCGGTGGGTCAGCAGGATCATCGGCACCAGACCGTCATGCTCTTCGACTTCCTTCTGCATGATCGACTCGATGTTGATACCGCGCTCCGAAAGGATGCTTGCCACCTGAGCCAGAACGCCCGGATGGTCCTTGGCCTGGATGCGCAGGTAGTAGGCACTTTCGCAGGCCTCGATCGGCAGGATCGGATGGGCCGACAGCGAGTCCGGCTGGAAGGCCAGGTGCGGTACGCGGTTTTCCGGATCGGAGGTCATCGCGCGAACCACGTCCACGAGATCGGCGATCACCGACGAAGCGGTCGGTTCCATGCCGGCGCCAGCGCCGTAGAACAGGGTCGAGCCGGCAGCGTCACCGTTGACCATCACGGCGTTCATCACGCCGTTGACGTTGGCGATCAGACGATCGGCCGGGATCAGCGTCGGGTGTACGCGCAGCTCGATACCGGCAGCGGTGCTGCGCGCTACACCGAGGTGCTTGATGCGGTAGCCCAGCGCTTCGGCATAGTTCACGTCAGCAGTGGTCAGCCGGGTGATGCCTTCGGTGTAGGCCTTGTCGAATTGCAGCGGGATGCCGAACGCGATCGACGCCAGAATCGTCAGCTTGTGCGCCGCGTCGATGCCTTCGACGTCGAAGGTCGGATCGGCTTCGGCGTAGCCCAGCGCTTGCGCTTCGGCCAGCACGTCTTCGAAGGTGCGACCCTTCTCGCGCATTTCAGTGAGGATGAAGTTACCGGTACCGTTGATGATCCCGGCCACCCAATTGATGCGGTTGGCGGACAGGCCTTCACGGATCGCCTTGATCACCGGAATGCCACCGGCCACGGCCGCTTCGAACGCCACGATCACGCCTTTCTCGCGTGCCTTGGCGAAAATCTCATTACCGTGAACGGCAATCAGTGCCTTGTTCGCGGTGACCACATGCTTGCCATTCTCGATGGCCTTGAGTACCAGCTCGCGGGCAACGGTGTAGCCGCCCATGAGCTCTATGACGATGTCGATCTCAGGGTTCGTGGCCACTTCGAAGACATCGTTGGTAATCGCAATACCGGTCGTCTGGAACTGAGGCTTTGGCGTGCGCATGGCAATTTGTGCCACTTCGATCCCACGCCCGGCACGACGAGCAATTTCCTCGGCGTTGCGCTGAAGTACGTTGAAGGTACCGCCACCGACGGTCCCTAACCCACAGATGCCTACTTTGACCGGATTCACTGTGAACTCCCCATGAAACGGCCGACGCAAGGTCGGCCGGAAAACAACCGCGCATTCGCGGCTCTCTATTAATGGCCCGGCGATGCTGCTGCCGGACCATGATCGTCAACGGCGGACCGTGACGATGCGAATTACTTGGCGCCCAGCGCCAGTTTGGCGACTTGTGGCGCCGGCTGGTAGCCCGGAATGACTTGTCCGTCGGCCAAAACGATGGCCGGTGTACCGTTCACGCCAATCGACTGGCCCAAAGCGAACTGTTTGGAAACCGGGTTGGCGCACTTGGCGGCTTTGATTTCCTTGCCATCGACCATTTTGTCCATGGCGGCTTTCTTGTCGGTCGAGCACCACACGGCCTGCAGTTGCTCGTCACCCGGCGAGCCGAGGCCCTGACGCGGGAAGGCCACGTAACGCACTTCGATGCCGCGCTTGTTCAGTTCGGGCACTTCGGCGTGCAGCTTGTGGCAGTACGGGCAAGTGGTGTCGGTGAACACGGTGATGTGCGATTTGGTCTCGCCGACAGCCGGATACACCACGGTTTCGGCCACTGGAATGGCATTGATCAGTTTGGAGATGCCCAGGCGTTCGGTTTTCTCGGTCAGGTTGACCGGTTTGCCGTCCTTGAGCTGGAACAGGTAGCCCTGAACGATGTACTGGCCGTCGGCGCTGGCGTACAGCACGCGGCTGCCCTTGAGCTTGACTTCATACATGCCCGGCAACGGGCTGGCACTGATGCTTTCTACCGGAACCTCGAGTTCGAGCTTTTCCAGGCTTTGACGAATGGCTTTGTCGGCCGCGTCATCGGCGACGGCAAAGGTGCTGACCAACGCAATGGCTGCGGCGGCGAAAATCTGGGTCAGACGCATGAGAACTCCTGAAGGCGGACAAATGAAACGGTCAGAACGCCCGTGCCGGAACACCGGGTCATAACCGTCCATCGTGCAAACCGGCAAAGCCTAACACATAAGGCCACGGTGGCCGAATGCGCCTGACACAAGACATGTAGGAGCTGCCGAAGGGCTGCGATCTTTTGACTTTK
>NZ_JABULD010000265.1:0-38105 GCF_014060985.1 Pseudomonas sp. MD195_PC81_125 | reverse complement strand
CTGTAGGAGCTGCCGAAGGCTGCGATCTTTTGATCTTAATAAAGTGCAGCAAACACCTTACGGCGGTAAGCAGTCACCAGCGGATGATCATTGCCCAACAGTTCGAACACCTGCAGCAAGGTCTTGTGCGGCAGGCCTTCACCGTAGCTGCGGTTACGGATGAACAGCTTGAGCAAGGCCTCCAGCGCCGCTTCGTATTGCTGACGCGCCAGTTGCTGGATGGCCAGTTGATACACCGCTTCGTCGTCCTGCGGGTTCTGTGCAAGGCGCGCCTTGAGGTCGGCGGCATCCGGCAGGTCGCGGGCCAGGCCAAGGAATTTGATCTGCGCTTTGGCGCCGGCCAGTGCAGCCTTGTGCTCATCGCTCTTGACTGCGTCGAGCACGGTTTGCGCCTCACCCAGTTCGCCGCGTTCGGTCAGGCAGCGGGCGTAGAGGATCAGCGCTTTGGCGTTGCTGTTGTCTTCGGTGAGCATCACCACCAGTGCGGCTTCTGCTTCCGCGTAACGACCTTCATCGAACAGTGCCTGAGCCTGTTCGAACGGATCGGCGGCGGCCGGCGGCGGCATCTGCACATGCGGTTCGAGCAGGGCACGCACGGCGGATTCCGGCTGCGCACCGGCAAAACCGTCGACCGGTTGGCCGTCCTTGAACAGCACCACGGTCGGCAGGCTGCGAATGCCGAAGCGGGCGACGATGTCCTGTTCGATGTCACAGTTGACCTTGGCCAGCAGCAGTTCGCCCTGATAGCTCTCGGCAATCCCTTGCAGCATCGGCATCAACGCCTTGCACGGCGCACACCATTCGGCCCAGAAATCCACCAGCACCGGTTTGTTGAAAGAAGCTTCGATCACCGACTGGTCGAAATCGGCAGTCGTGGCGTCGAAGATGTACGGCGTTTGCTGACTCATGGGGGATCTCGTAAAAGCGTGGATGGGGCAACTATACGGCTTGGCGGGGTGTGGCCGGAAGCGGGGCAGATTTGAGAGGTGTACCGCTAGGCAGGACGCCATCGCTGGCAAGCCAGCTCCCACAGGATTCTGTGTCGTAGAAGAAATGTTGGTTCGACTCGGTCACTGTGGGAGCGGGCTTGCCCGCGATGCTTTTGGTTAGCGCCGCGCATGGTAAAGACTGACATGTCTGAACTCTTCCGGCTCCGCCAGATCCGGCAAGGTCATCGCCTCAAGCATTTCAATGCGCTCATACAACGGATGACGAAAATCCCGAACCCGCGAATCTGCTACCAGCGCCTCGCGGCCACGGCTCAGAAACGCGTCGAGCAGCGGCAGGTTCTCGCGGTCGTAGAGCACGTCCGCCACCAGAATCAGGTCGAAGCGATCAGCCTCGGCAAAGAAGTCCGTCGAATAACTCATCTGCACATCATTGAGTTCAGCGTTGGCCCGACACGCAGCAATCGCCAGCGGATCCAGATCACAGGCCACCACTTCCAACGCCCCGGCCTTGACTGCCGCAATCGCGGCGATCCCGGAGCCGGCGCCGAAATCCAGCACCCGCTTGCCACGCACCCACTCGGGGAACTCCGCGAGATAACGCGCCACCGCCAGGCCGCTGGCCCAGCAGAAACTCCAGTAGGGCGGTTCGTGAAGGATGCGCCGGGTTTCATCCGGGCTGAATTCACGGTCCATGTTGTCGCCGTCGATCAGCCACAACTGCAAATCGGTGCCGGGCAACACACAGGCCTTGAGCCGCGCATCACCGAGCAATTCACCCAGCGCCTGTTGCAGGTCGAGCGGTACGGTCATGGTGCTTTGACAAATTGCAGTTGGCCCAGCGCCTGTGTGGTCGGCTGGGTGATGGTTTGTGACGGCAGGTGCAGGATCAACTGGCCCGACTGCGTGGCACGACCGCGCAGTTCAACCCGTGCGCCAGCCGGAAAGGCTTCCGGATTGAAGCGCAGGCGAAACGGCAGGATCTGGTTGTTGCCAATCAGGCTGGAACTGGCGAGCAATTGTTGCGGACGCGATTTTTCATCGATCACCAGCAGCGCCAGTTCGACTTCGGCCCCGGCCGGTACCCCTTGCAAGGTGCCGCTCAGTTCCCGTTGATAGGCCGGCAGCGGACCCAGCTCGGCGGCTTCCTTGGCTTTTTTCTGCGCCTGTTGCGGCGCCGGGCCTGGTGTTGGCGGCTGCGGCTTGGGTTTGTCGCTGCCGCAGGCCACCAGCAGGGCGAAAAGACTGAGCAAAACGAGCGGTCGTAGCGACATTGGCAGCTCCAGAAAATGAAATCCGTGGATCAAACGATCATGGCAGTCTGTATACCGCAAACCCTATGGCTTGTCTTGCCACCGGGATGCGCTACCATGGCCCTCCCTTTTTTTGTTGCCAGCCACCATGCACTGTCCCTTCTGCGGTGCCAACGACACCAAGGTCATCGACTCGCGTCTGGTCGCCGAGGGCGAACAGGTGCGCCGCCGGCGTGAATGCCTGGCCTGCGGCGAACGTTTCACGACATTCGAGACGGCCGAACTGGTGTTGCCGCGCCTGATCAAAACCGACGGCAGCCGCCAACCGTTCGACGAAGAAAAACTCCGCGCCGGCATGCAACGCGCGCTGGAGAAACGTCCGGTGAGCGTCGAGCGTCTCGAATCCTCCCTGGTCCACATCAAGCACAAGCTGCGCGCCACCGGCGAGCGCGAGGTCAAATCCCTCGTGGTCGGCGAACTGGTGATGGCCGAGCTGCAAAAGCTTGATGAAGTCGCCTATATCCGTTTCGCTTCGGTATACCGACGCTTTCAGGACCTCAACGAATTCCGCGAAGAGATCGACCGCCTCGCCCGCGAACCGGTGAAAGAATGACCAGCGCCGCCGAGCAGGCGATCCTTGACGCCCGTTTCATGGCCCGCGCGCTGGAACTGGCGCGCAAGGGCCACTACACCACCCATCCCAATCCCCGGGTTGGCTGCGTGATCGTCAAGGACGGGCAGATTGTCGGCGAAGGCTTTCACGAGCGTGCCGGCGAACCCCACGCTGAAGTCCACGCCTTGCGCGCAGCCGGTGAGCTGGCCCGGGGCGCCACGGCTTACGTGACCCTTGAGCCGTGCAGCCACCATGGCCGCACGCCGCCGTGCGCCGATGCGCTGGTAAATGCCGGAGTTGCCCGGGTGGTCGCCGCGATGCGCGATCCGAATCCGCAGGTCGCCGGACGTGGCTTGCAGCGCCTGGCCGATGCCGGCATCGCCACCGAAAGCGGCGTGCTGGAAGCTGAAGCACGTCAACTCAATCAAGGTTTTCTGAAACGCATGGAACACGGCTTGCCGTTCGTGCGGGTCAAGCTGGCCATGAGTCTCGACGGTCGTACGGCGATGGACAGTGGCGAAAGCCAATGGATCACCGGCCCAGCGGCGCGTTCCGCCGTGCAGCGTCTGCGCGCGCAGGCTGCTGTGGTGCTGACCGGGGCCGACACCGTGCTGGCCGACGGTGCGCGCCTGACCGTGCGCGCCGACGAACTGGGTCTGGATGCCGAGCAAACGGCACAGGCCATGAGCCGTCCGCCGCTGCGGGTGCTGATCGACGGGCGCCTGCGGGTGCCGCTGGATGCGCCATTCTTCAAGGCCGGCCCGGCGCTGGTCGCCACCTGCATGGCGGTCGAAGAGCAATACGCCAATGGCCCGGAATGCCTGATTGTGCCGGGTGATGACGGTCAGGTCGATCTGCATCAACTGCTCATCGAACTGGCCAACCGCGGCGTCAACGAAGTGCTGGTCGAGGCCGGCCCGCGTCTGGCCGGCGCGTTCGCGCAGCGCGGTCTGGTCGACGAGTTCGTGATCTTCATCGCCGGCAAGTTTCTCGGTTCCACGGCGCGGCCGCTGCTGGACTGGCCGCTGGCCTATATGAAGGACGCTCCGGAGCTGAAAATCACTGAAATCCGCGCGGTTGGCGATGACTGGCGAGTCACTGCGACGCCAGTCGTTTCGGCGAGCGTATAATTCCCGGCCATCGCCTTAGCGCTGGCTTCGTTCTCAAGGAGAACCCCATGTTTACCGGCATCATCGAATCCATCGGCAGTATCCGTGCACTGACCCCCAAGGGCGGTGATGTGCGGGTGCATGTCGAAACCGGCAAGCTCGACCTGAGCGACGTCAAACTCGGCGACAGCATCGCCGTCAACGGCGTGTGCCTGACCGCGGTTGAATTGCCGGGCAACGGTTTTGCTGCTGACGTCAGCCGCGAAACCCTCGATTGCACCGCGATGAATGACCTGAAAAGCGGCAGCCCGGTCAATCTGGAAAAAGCCCTGACCCCGACCACCCGCCTCGGCGGGCATCTGGTCAGCGGTCACGTCGACGGTGTCGGCGAAGTGGTGTCGCGCAGTGACAATGCCCGCGCCGTGGAATTTCGCATTCGTGCGCCGAAAGAGCTGGCCAAGTACATCGCCCATAAAGGCTCGATCACCGTCGACGGCACCAGCCTGACCGTGAACGCGGTGGATGGCGCCGAATTCCTGCTGACGATCATTCCGCACACCCTGAGCGAAACCATCATGGCTTCCTACAAGCCAGGCCGCCGGGTGAACCTGGAAGTCGATTTGCTGGCGCGTTATCTGGAGCGTTTGCTGTTGGGCGACAAGGCTGCAGAGCCGACGTCCGGTGGTATCACTGAAAGCTTTCTGGCCGCCAACGGCTACCTCAAATCCTGACTGAAGGGGGTGCCTTGTGGCGCTCAATAGCATCGAAGAACTGGTTGAAGACATCCGCCAAGGCAAGATGGTCATCCTCATGGATGACGAAGACCGCGAGAACGAAGGCGACCTGATCATGGCCGCCGAATGCTGCAAGGCCGAGCACATCAACTTCATGGCCAAGCACGCCCGTGGCCTGATCTGCATGCCGATGAGCCGCGAGCGCTGCGAGCTGTTGAAGCTGCCGCTGATGGCGCCGCGCAACGGTTCCGGTTTCGGCACCAAGTTCACTGTGTCGATCGAAGCCGCCGAAGGCGTCACCACCGGTATCTCCGCCGCCGACCGTGCGCGCACCGTGCAAGCGGCTGCGGCCAAAGATGCCAAGGCTGAAGACATCGTCAGCCCGGGCCACATCTTCCCGCTGATGGCCCAGGCCGGCGGTACGCTGGCCCGTGCCGGCCACACCGAAGCCGCCTGCGACCTGGCGCGCATGGCCGGTTTCGAGCCAAGCGGGGTGATCTGCGAAGTGATGAACGACGACGGCACCATGTCCCGTCGCGCCGAGCTGGAAGCGTTTGCCGCCGAACACAACATCAAGATCGGCACCATCGCCGACCTGATTCATTACCGGATGATCCACGAACGTACCGTTCAGCGGATTGCCGAGCAGCCGCTGGACAGCGAACTGGGCCAATTCAACCTGGTGACCTATCGTGATTCGGTAGAAGGCGACGTGCACATGGCGCTCACGCTGGGCACCGTTTGCGCCGAGGAACCGACCCTGGTTCGCGTGCACAACATGGACCCGCTGCGCGACCTGCTGATGGTCAAGCAACCTGGCCGCTGGAGCCTCCGTGCCGCGATGGCTGCGGTGGCCGAGGCCGGCAGCGGTGTGGTGCTGTTGCTCGGGCACCCGCTTGATGGCGACGTGCTGCTGGCGCACATCCGCGAAACTGCTGATCAGGCGGCGGTGAAAAAACCGACCACCTACAGCATCGTCGGTGCCGGTTCGCAGATCCTGCGTGACCTCGGTGTGCGCAAAATGCGCCTGATGTCGGCGCCAATGAAATTTAATGCGATATCCGGTTTCGATCTGGAAGTTGTAGAATACGTGCCCTCCGAATAATGACCCGGTGAATTCGGCATTGTTGATGTAGATCCTTGTGGTGAGGGGATTCATCCCCGACGGGCTGCGTAGCGGCCCTATTTGGTTGGGACTGCTGCGCAGTCCATCGGGGATGAATCCCCTCGCCACAGGGTGTAGTCGAACAGCAATGCGGTGTTTCCGGTCATGAATTTGTGGCTAATATCACTGAGGGATGCGTACGAGACGCGTCCCGGCTCTTTAAGAGATCTGACGAATGACCCTGAAGACCATCGAAGGTACCTTCATCGCCCCTAAAGGCCGCTACGCTCTGGTAGTGGGCCGTTTCAACAGCTTCGTGGTTGAAAGCCTGGTCAGCGGTGCAGTTGATGCCCTGGTTCGCCACGGCGTGAGCGAAAGCGACATCACCATCATCCGCGCACCTGGCGCCTTCGAAATCCCGCTGGTTGCGCAGAAAGTCGCCCAGAAAGGCGAATTCGCAGCCATCATCGCCCTCGGCGCGGTCATTCGTGGCGGCACTCCGCACTTCGAATACGTGGCAGGCGAGTGCACCAAGGGTCTGGCCCAGGTGTCCATGGAGTTCGGCGTACCGGTCGCGTTCGGCGTCCTGACCGTTGATTCCATCGAGCAAGCCATCGAACGTTCCGGCACCAAGGCCGGCAACAAAGGTGCTGAAGCTGCCCTGTCCGCTCTGGAAATGGTCAGCCTGCTGGCGCAGTTGGAGGCCAAGTGATTAGCGACGATAGCGATCGTTTCAACCCGCGCGATCCGAAACCTGCGGATGCCGGCAAGCCATCGAAGAGCGCCAAGCGCCGCGAAGCTCGTCAGCTCGCGACTCAGGCCCTGTATCAGTGGCACATGGCCCGGCAATCGCTGAACGAGATCGAAGCGCAGTTTCGCGTTGATAACGATTTCACCGATGTCGATGGCGCCTACTTCCGCGAGATTCTGCACGGGGTTCCGCAGTTCAAGAGCGAAATCGACACCGCGCTCAAGCCGTGCCTGGACATCGAAATCGAAGAGCTGGACCCGGTTGAACTGGCGGTTCTGCGCCTGTCCACCTGGGAACTGCTCAAGCGCGTCGACGTGCCGTATCGTGTGGTCATCAACGAAGGTATCGAGCTGGCGAAAGTCTTCGGTTCGACCGATGGCCACAAGTTCGTCAACGGCGTGCTCGACAAGCTGGCTCCGCGCCTGCGTGAAGCTGAAGTGAAGGCATTCAAGCGCTGATACGCGCTTGAGACCTCATGGGCGAGTTTGAGCTGATCCGCAATTTCTTCGCCGCCGCGCCTTGTGCGCAGGGCGGCGAGGGCGTTGCTCTGGGGATCGGCGATGACTGCGCCCTTGCTGGCGGTTCCCCCCGGGGAACAGCTGGCGATTTCCACCGATACGCTGGTGGCCGGCGTGCATTTCGCCGATCCCTGCGATCCGTTTCTGCTCGGTCAGCGCTCGCTGGCCGTCGCGGTCAGCGACCTGGCCGCCATGGGCGCCACGCCCGTTGCCTTTACCCTTGCCCTGACTGTGCCGACGGTGACCGCCGATTGGCTGCAAGCCTACGCCCGCGGTTTGAACCGCATGGCGCAGAGCTGCGGCATCGCGCTGGTCGGCGGTGACACCACGCGGGGGGCCGCTGAGCCTGACGGTGACCGTATTCGGCCGCGTTCCGGTCGGGCAGGCCTTGACCCGCAGCGGCGCACAACCGGGCGATCTGCTCTGTGTTGGCGGTGAGCTGGGCAATGCCGCGGGGGCGTTGCCGTTGGTGCTTGGCCAGCGCGAGGCCGAAGCAGATATCGCCCAGACGTTGCTCGATCATTACTGGTCGCCGCAACCGCAACTGGCGCTCGGTCAGGCCTTGCGTGGCAAGGCCACATCGGCCCTGGACATCTCTGACGGCCTGCTCGCCGATTGCGGACATATCGCTCTGGCCTCGGGGGTTCGACTCGAAGTTGAACGCGAGCGCGTACCGTTGTCCGATGCTTTAGTGGCGTTTCTCGGTCAGCGCGGTGCCGAACGCGCGGCGTTGAGCGGCGGCGACGACTATGTGCTGGCCTTCACGCTACCGTCCGTCGAGTTGCCGGCGCTGCTGGCCGATGGTTGGCCGATCCATGTGATCGGGCGTGTGGCGCAGGGCCAGGGTGTGGTGCTGCTGGATCGCGAAGGCCACGATATCACCCCGCAAATCCGCGGTTATCAACATTTTCAGGAGACACCGTGACAGATCACCCGAAACAGGTTCCGGCCGAATTCGTTCCGCCGTCGGTCTGGCGCAATCCCTGGCATTTCCTCGCGTTTGGCTTTGGCTCCGGCACCTTGCCGAAAGCACCGGGCACGTGGGGTTCGTTAGTTGCGCTACCCTTTATCCCGTTGTGGCAGATGCTGCCCGACTGGGGTTACTGGCTGATGCTCGGGATCACCATGCTGTTCGGCTTCTGGCTGTGCGGCAAGGTTGCCGACGATCTGCGGGTGCACGACCACGAAGGCATCGTCTGGGATGAAATGGTCGGGATGTGGATCACCCTGTGGCTGGTGCCGGAAGGCTGGTACTGGTTGCTTGCGGGATTCCTGATGTTCCGCTTCTTCGACATTCTCAAGCCATGGCCGATCCGCTGGATCGACCGGCATGTCCACGGCGGCGTCGGCATCATGCTCGACGACGTGCTGGCCGGCGTGTTCGCCTGGCTGGCGATGCAGGGACTGGTGTGGATTTTCGCCTGATCCGTATCGTCAGGGTTAAGTGAGGAAACGAGGGATGGCTCGACGCTGGCTGGCGCTTGTGTTTTTGACCTTGCTGGGCACTGTTGCCAGTGCGCAGGAAGCTGCGCCGACGCCCGCGGTCATCCATCTGGCCAGCGAAGACTGGGAAGACTACACCGCCGCCGACGGCCACGGCCTGGGCTGGGACGTGCTGCGCAAGGTGTTCGAACCGGCCGGGGTGAAGCTCGACATCCGCACTGAACCCTATACGCGCTCCGTAGGTCTGGCCGAGCGCGGTGAAGTCGATGCCTGCGTCGGTTCGTATAAAAACGAGGCCAGCGACCTGCTATACCCGCGCTGGAACTTCGACACCGATCACATCTACGCCCTGGGCCTGGCGAGCAATCCGTCACCGACCCCGGAGACCCTCGGCAACTATCGCCTGGCGTGGGTACGTGGTTACGACTATCAGGATTATTTGCCCAATGTGCGCAACTACAATGAGGTCGTGCGGCGTACCGGGATCCTGTCGATGCTCACCCACAACCGCGCTGACTATTACATCGATGCCTTGACCGAAATCGATTATGTGATCGGCCGGGCCAAGGATCCGACGCAGTTTCGCAAGACGCATATCGCCGAATTGCCGCTCTACCTGTGCTTCGCCGACACGCCGCAAGCTCGCACACTGTTGGCGCTGTTCGACAGGCGCATGGAGCAACTGGTCAAGAGCGGGGAGCTGAAGCCGGTTTTCGAGCAGTGGAAGCAGCCGTATCCGTTTGAGACGCCCTGATGCGAACCCCTGTAGGCGCTGCGGCACGCTGCGATCTTTTGATCTTGAACCAATGCAACCCGTCAAAAAGATCGCAGCCTCGTTTTACTCGACAGCTCCTGCAGGGATCCCGGTTGTCCGAGGAGTCATCAAACATTTTGATCGTTATGCCCGATAATTCAGCCTAAGCGTCTGCAGGAACCTGCTGTTACAATGCCGGCCTGCGAATCTTCAGACTTTTAGATCAGGAGCACACCGGTGCCTGTCGTTTTTGTCGCCGCTTCCAAGCTGCCAACGCCTTTTGCACAATTCACCATGCACGGTTTTCTCGATGAGGCCACCGGCCGCGAGCACGTTGTGCTGAGCCTGGGTGATTTCGCCGACGGTGCCCCGGTGCTCGGCCGGTTGCACTCCGAGTGCCTGACCGGTGACGCGCTGTTCAGCCAGCGCTGCGACTGCGGCTCGCAACTCGAAGCGGCACTCAAGGCCATCGCCCGTGAAGGCCGTGGCGTGCTGCTGTACCTGCGTCAGGAAGGTCGCGGCATCGGTCTGCTGAACAAGATCCGCGCCTACGAGTTGCAAGACGGCGGCGCCGACACCGTTGAAGCCAACGAACGTCTGGGGTTTGCCGCCGATCAGCGTGACTACGCCATGTGCCTGCCGATGCTCGAGCATCTGGGCGTGAAGTCGCTGCGTCTGATGACCAACAACCCGCGCAAGGTCAAAGCCCTGACCGACATGGGCATCGTCGTTGCCGAGCGTGTGCCGCTGCACACCGGACACAACCCGCACAACAAACTGTACCTGGCAACCAAGGCCAGCAAGCTCGACCACATGATGGGCAACGAGCATCAGGGCGAGGTAGACCGCGCGTGACCCGCGGTCAGGTGCGACGCCGCCTGGCGGTCGACTGGTGGAAATACCTGGCGTTGGCATTGCTGCCGCTGTTTGTCCTGAACCTGCTGTTCGGTCAGGGCGAGGGCATTGTGCCGGTGCTGACCATGCCATTGTTCATCGCCGGCGTTGCGTCGATGTTTGTCAGTCTGAAGTTCTTCGGGCGCTACAAACACGCGCTGATCGCCACGCAGAAAGCCCTCGACACCCCTGATGAACCGACGGCCTGGATTGCTTTGGCCACCCAGCGCCGTATTGCATTGCTCGCGGCATCGTTGCCGGCATGGATCGGTGCGCTGTCGGTGTTCGTCGGTCTTGAAGCCGTACCGCTGATGTTGCTGGCGCTGTCCACGGCCGTGCTGTTCTACCTCTACCGTATCCCGCGTCAACTCGGCTGATGCGCCGCCTGTGGCTGGCGGTTCTGCTGCTGGCCTGCGCCGGCCCGGTGCTGGCGAGTCTGCGGGTGGTCAGCCTCGCGCCTTCGCTGTCGGAAATCGTCGTTGAGCTGGATTCGGCTGACCTGCTGGTGGGCGTACTCGATGCTGGCGAGCGTCCTGCGGAACTCAAGGATGTCCCGTCAGTGGGCCACTACGGTCAGCTGGACATGGAACGCCTGCTCAGCCTGACGCCTGATTTGTTGTTGCTGTGGCCCGGCAGCGTCGGCCCGGCGCAACGCGATCAACTCAAACGCCTGAATATCCCGACTTACGTCGCCGAACCGCACAGTCTCGAACAACTTTCTGCACAGATCGAAGCTATTGCCGCGCAACTAGGCCGGCCTGAGCGCGGAGTGAAACTGGCGGCAGACCTGCGCAAAGAAAGTCGATGACCTGCGCCAGCGCTATCGTCGCGACACGCCGCTGAACGTGTTTTATCAAGTCTGGGACAAACCGCTGTACACCGTCGGTGGCGGGCAGATCATCAGCGATGCGCTTGAGGTGTGTGGCGCACGCAATGTGTTTGCCGACCTGAGTGTGCCGGCGCCGCAGGTGAGTATCGAGGCAGTGTTACAGCGCGATCCGCAGGTGATTCTGGCCGGTGATCAGGCCCAGCTTGATGCGTGGAAAGCCTGGCCGCAGGTAGCAGCAGTGAAGCAGGGGAAACTACTGTTGATTACCGATAAAGGCCTTGAGCGCCCAAGCGGCCAAATGATCGATGCCACCGCCAGGCTCTGCCAACTCATTCAGCCACACCGCTGACCCCTGTAGGAGCTGCCGAAGGCTGCAATCTTTTGATCTTGCTTGTGGCTGACTTGGAGTCGCTGAGAATCAAGATCAAAAAGATCGCAGCCTTCGGCAGCTCCTACAGGGAGTTCAGTTAAGTCCTGGAGTCCAGGTGACCCCAAACATCCAGACTCGACCCTCCTCGCGATAGCCATACTGGCTGCCGTCATAGCTGTAATTCGCCCGACTGTAGCCTTTGTCGAAAACGTTATCGACCTTCAGATCCAGCGTGATCTCGCGGTTCAGCGCCCAACTGCTGCGCAAGCCGAACAAGGCGTAGCCACCCAGCGGGTTTTCATTTTTCAGGTCGTCATAACTGTTGCTGACAGCCTGCCAGTTCGCACCGACGCCGATCTGGTCAAACTGCCGATCCAAATCCCAGCTCAATGTGCGCCGCGCACGACGCGCCAGAGTGTGCCCGGTATCACGATCGCGCGGGTCGATAATCGCCACACCGAGATTGCTCTGCCAGCCGAACAGTTCCTGTTTCAGCGCGGCTTCGAAACCATTGATCCGCGCCGAGGCCACGTTCTCCGGGCGCGAGTTGCTGCCGAAGATGATCGCGTCTTGCAGATCCGTGCGGTAGATCGACGCTTCCAGCCGACTGCTATCGCCCAACTGACTGCGCCATTGCAGTTCGTAGCTTTTCGAGGTTTCCGGTTTCAGATCCGGGTTGCTGAAGTCCGGGTAGTACAGGTCGTTGAAGGTCGGCGCGCGGAAGCCTTCGCTGTAGCTCAGCAGCAGGTCGTTGTCCGGGTTCAGCGGCAGGGTAAAGGTGCCGCTCCATGTGTTCTGGCTGCCAAATTGCTGATTATCGTCGTGACGCAGACCCAGTTCTGTGGAGAAGCTGTCGGCCTGATAGCGATGCTGAATGAACGCGGCGCGATTCCAGCGGCTGTCTTCGTTGAATGCGGTGCTGCTGTTGACCCGGTCCTCGTACCAGTCGCCGCCGAGGATCAGGCTGTTGCGCGCATCCAGAGTCAGGTCGTTCTGCCAGTTCACCGAGTCGCGATAGGTATTGAACACCGTGCGCTCGTCGCTGAGCTTGTCGAAGGTTTTCTCGCGGTTCTCGCTGTGACCGAATTCGACGCGGGTTTTCCAGGTTTCGTTGACTCGGGCATCGACGTAGCTGCTGACACTGCTGACGTTGAAGTCGCTGTAGGGCTGCTGTTGCACCGATTCGAAGGTGGACGTATCGAAGCGGCCAAACGGGTTGTCAAACTCGCTCTTGCCACGGTTATCCAGCAGGTTGGCGCCGACTTCAATGTCATCGGTCAGCGCATGGCTGAGGCTCAGGCTGACGGATTTATTGCGATAGGCATCATGATCGCCGTCGCTGGGATAGGACTCGTGAGTGCGGTCGAGACCGGCGGTGTCATCGAGCTGGCGCCAAGGTTGAAGCGGGTCTTCTCGTCGCCACCGGACAGGCCGAGGCTGCGTTCCCCGGTCTGGTTACTGCCGAAGCCGACGTGCAGACGTGGTTGCAGGCCTTGCTCGTTGCCGCGCCGGGTGAAGATCTGAATCACCCCGCCAATCGCATCGCTGCCGTAAATCACCGAACGCGAACCGCGCAGCACTTCCACGCGTTCGATCTGGTCGATGTTCAGATGCTGCAGATTGCTGTCGCCGGAGGTCGAACTGCCGATGCGCTGGCCATCGACCAGCACCAGACTTTGCGCCGACTGGGTGCCGCGAATATAGATCCCCGGCAGACTGCCGCGCCCGCCGGCCTGCGCCACCTGCACGCCCGGCACCCGTTGCAGCAGGTCGGTGACGCTGCCCGGTTGCAGGCGGTCGATGTCTTCGCGGGTGAACACCGTGTTGGCGGCGCTGCTGTCGTTGCGCGCTTCGACCTGGCGGTTGGCGCTGATCAGCGTGTCCGGCAGTTTCAGGGCCTGATCGCGTTCGAAGGTGTCGGCGAGAGTGCTGGCGGTCGGTAACAGGAAGAAGGGCAGGGCGAGGCGCGAGAGGTTCATGGACGTTCCACTGGTGTTTCAGGTGTACACAAATCAAATGTGGGAGCGAGCCTGCTCGCGAATGCGGTGGATCAGTCAGTATTACTTTGACTGACAATCCGCATTCGCGAGCAGGCTCGCTCCCACAAGGGTATTGCGTTTATTTGTCGAGTAAAGCCAGACGCTCGCGTATCGACGCTTCGATCCCCACTTCATCCAGCCCGCACTCGGCCAGCATTTGCGCCGGTTTGGCGTGCTCGACGTAAATGTCCGGCAAGCCCAAGTGCAGCATCGACCTGAGGATGTTCTCCCGCGCCAGGAATTCGCTGATCGCACCACCGGCGCCGCCCATGATCGCGTTCTCTTCAATGGTCACCAGCAGTTCGTGGCTGCCGGCGATCTCGCGCACCAACGCTTCATCCAGCGGCTTGACGAAGCGCATGTCGACCACGGTCGCATCCAGCTTCTCGGCGACTTTCAGCGCTTCGGTCAGCTGCACGCCGAACACCAGCAGAGCGACTTTGCTGCCCTGACGACGAACAATGCCCTTGCCGATCTCGATCGGCTCGAGGTCTTTGTCGATGCTCGCATTCGGGCCGGTGCCGCGTGGGTAACGCACCGCCGCCGGGCCGTTGTACAGGTGGCCGGTGGTGAGCATCTTGCGCAGTTCGTTTTCATCGCTCGGGGTCATGATGACCATGCCCGGGATGCAGCGCAGGTACGACAGGTCGAAGCTGCCGGCGTGGGTCGGGCCGTCTTCGCCCACCAGGCCGGCGCGGTCGATGGCGAACAGCACGTCGAGGTTCTGCACCGCGACGTCGTGCACCAACTGGTCGTAGCCGCGTTGCAGGAATGTCGAGTAGATCGCCACCACCGGTTTGGCACCTTCGCAGGCCATGCCGGCGGCGAACGTCACGGCGTGCTGTTCGGCAATTGCCACGTCGAAATAGCGCAGCGGGAAGCGTTCGCTGAACGCCACCAGGTCCGAGCCTTCCTTCATCGCCGGGGTGATCCCGACCAGACGCGGGTCAGCCGCCGCCATGTCGCACAGCCACTCGCCGAACACCGCCGAATACTTCGGCCCACCGGCCTTTTGCGGCGCGGCGGCCGGAGCGTCGACCGGTTCGAGCTTGGTGATCGCGTGGTAACCGATCGGGTCGACTTCCGCCGGAGCGAAGCCTTTGCCTTTCTTGGTGACGATGTGCAGGAACTGCGGGCCTTTCAGATCGCGCATGTTGCGCAGGGTGGCGATCAGGGTCGGCAGGTCGTGGCCGTCGATCGGGCCAATGTAGTTCCAGCCCAGCTCTTCGAACAGGGTGCCGGGAACCAGCATGCCCTTGGCGTATTCTTCGGTGCGACGGGCGATTTCCCAGGCGCCGGGCAGGCGCGACAGGACTTTCTTGCTGCCCTCACGCATGCTTGCGTAGGTGCGGCTGGAAAGGATCTTCGCCAGATAATTCGACAGGCCACCGACGTTGCGCGAGATCGACATGTCGTTGTCGTTGAGGATCACCAGCATGTTGGCGTTGACTTCCGGCGCGTGGTTCAGCGCTTCGAAGGCCATGCCGGCGGTCAGCGCGCCGTCACCGATCACCGCAATCGCCTTGCGCTCGCTGTTTTGCAGGCGGGCGGCAATCGCCATGCCCAGCGCTGCGCTGATCGAGGTGCTGGAGTGGCCGACGCCAAAGGTGTCGTACTCGCTCTCGGCGCGACGCGGGAAGGCCGCGATGCCGTCCTTCTGGCGCAAGGTTTCCATGCGCTGGCGACGACCGGTGAGGATCTTGTGCGGATACGCCTGATGCCCGACGTCCCACACCAGCCGGTCATCCGGGGTGTCGAACACGTAATGCAGCGCGATGGTCAGCTCGATGACGCCCAGGCCGGCACCGAAATGCCCACCGGTCTGGCCGACCGTGTAGAGCAATTCCAGGCGCAACTCATCGGCCAGGGTTTCCAGCTCGGCTTCGCCTAACCGGCGCAGGCCGTCCGGCGTGTTCGCGCGGTCGAGCAGGGGCGTGGTCGGGCGCTTGCGGGGAATCTCATGAAACGTCGTGGGCATCAGGCGAATCGTTATAGGTATAAAAGATGCGGCAGTTTACCTGATGCATCGCCCCCTGCCCACGCGTTGGTCTTTTTTGGCGGATTCGCCGTCAGTTGCGCCGCTCGACAATATACCGGGCCAGGTCGCGCAAAGGCTCGGCGGCCGCGTCAAACGGTCGCAGCGCGTGCAGGGCTTGATCGCGCAGCTCAAGGGCATAGGTCTTGGCCGCCTCCAGCCCCAGCAGGGCCGGGTAGGTCGGCTTGTCGCGGGCGATGTCGGCGCCCTGGCGCTTGCCGAGGGTCTCGGTATCGCTTTCGACGTCGAGAATGTCGTCCTGCACCTGAAAGGCCAGACCGATGGCCTGTGCATAAGTCTGCAGGGCCTTGAGTTCATCCTGCTCGGCACGGCCGCTGGCCAGAGCGCCGAGTTTGACGCTGACTTCGATCAGCGCGCCGGTCTTGTGCCGGTGCATCTGCTCCAGCGCTTGTTGATCGAGCTTCAGACCGACCGAACCGAGGTCGATGGCCTGACCGCCGACCATGCCCGCCGGGCCTGCCGCGTGCGCCAGCGCCGTGACCTGTTGCAGGCGGATGTCGGCATCCAGATTGCTCAGGCGCGGATCGAGCAGGGCGCTGAAAGCCAGGCTCTGCAAGCCGTCGCCGGCGAGGATCGCGCAGGCTTCGTCGAATTTCTTGTGGGTGGTGGGCTGGCCGCGACGCAGATCGTCGTCGTCCATCGCCGGCAAATCGTCGTGCACCAGCGAGTAAGCGTGGATCAGCTCCACCGCGCAGGCCGCGCCGTTGGCTTGCTCAGCCTTGCCGCCCAGCGCTTCGCACGCGGCGTAGGCCAGCAGCGGACGCACGCGCTTGCCGCCGATCATCACGCTGTAGTGCATCGCCTCATACAGGCGCGACAGCTCCGGCAGCGGTGCCTTGAAGAGGATTTCCAGTGCCGCATTGACTCGCGCCTGGCTGGTCGCCGAATAGGCCGCAATCATTCTGGCTGGTCCGCGTCGAAGGGTTCCTCGGCGAGTTCGCCATCGCGCTCCAGCAGCACTTGCACTTTCTGCTCGGCCTGGGCCAGCGCTGCCTGGCAGTCACGGGTCAGACCGATGCCTTGCTCGAAAGCGGTCAGCGAGTCTTCCAGCGACAATTCACCGTTCTCCAGACGCTCGACCAGTGTTTGCAGGTCGGCGAGGGACTGTTCGAAATCCAGTGCAGCTTTTTTGCGGGCCATGGCGGCGATTTCCGGTTGACGTTAAACCGGCGCGACACTAGCAGATAGGGGGTTTATGGGCAAATGAGCGGGGCTTTCGTAAGCCCTCGCCAATGGGGCAGCGGTTCAATTGGAGGAATTGTCCGGGTAGGTGATTTTGTATCGCGTGCTCCGTCCGCCTCCGGGCATTCGCTGCAGACAACCCTTTTCCAGCAGTTCCGCCAGATGTCGCGTCGCCGTGGCTTTGGAGACCTTGGCAACCGCCTGATACTGCGCCGCGCTGATACCGTGTTCGAACCCGCGCTCTCCACCGTCGAGCAAACGATTGAGTACTTTGATCTGCTCCACCAAAAGCTCGGATTCACGGTGCGCCTGCCAAAACCGGGTTTTACCCAGCACACTTTCGATCCGCGCGATGGCTTGCTGCAGACTGCGTAAAAGCGTCTGCAGAAACCACGTGAGCCACTGGGTGACATCCAGTGTGGCTTTTTGACTGGCCTCAAGCACTCGGTAATAGCCGCTTCGGTCATCGAGGATGCTGGCCGACATCGCGTAAAACCGGATGGCCTGTGCTTCGCCTTGCGCCAGCGCCAGATCGGTGATGGTCCGCGTCAGGCGTCCGTTGCCGTCATCAAACGGATGCAGCGTGACAAACCAGAAATGCGCGATGCCGGCCCGCAGCAACGGATCCAGCGCTGTTTGATGCTGGCTGGCCTCGAACCAGGCAAGAAACCTGTCGAGCTGCCGCTCGAGACCTTGGCGCGGTGGCGCCTCGAAATGCACAGTAGGGCGGTCGAGACGACCGGAAACTACCTGCATCGGTTCGTCACCGCGAAGCGCACCGACATGCATCGACCTTGCGGTAAAGTCGCTTTCCTGATCCGGAAACAGCCATCGATGCCATTCCAGTAATCGCTCCAGCGTCAGTGGTTCAGCGAAGCGCCGGGTGGCGTCGAGCATCAGTTGCGCCAGGCCTTCGCTGCGTTGGCTGACTTTATCGCCGTCGGGCAATTCCAGCCCCAGGCGTCGAGCCAATGACGAACGCACTGAGCCGACATTCAACTGCTCGCCTTCAATCGCCGAGGAGGTCACGATGTTTTGCAGCAGTGCGTCGAGTTCGGTCTGAGCGCTCAGGGAGTTGCCAACAGATCCGGCCATGCCCATCAATTGGCCTTGTGCCTGCACGCACTCGCGCAACAGGGGTGCCAGACGTTCGGCCTGCCAGTTGAAATCAGGCCAGTCAGGTTGTTGCCAGATCCATTGAGTCGTCATCGGTTATTGCCTGTAATAGGGCTGTGAGCCGAATAGAATCGCTATTCGGCTCATTTGGTGAGCCGAATATGACGGCTATTCGGCTCACCGTCCACTTTACGGCGTGATTCTCGCCGCAAATCCACATGTATCCGATTGTTAAAAAACTGCCGAATCGCTAATCTTCGCGCCTTCTACGACCCGCTAGTCACGGGGTCTTTCAGACGAAACGCAGTTTCCACCGCTGTGAAGTACCGAGGATCGGGTGCAAGGTTTCGTTCAGGCATGGCAGGAGGCATTACATGCGTTCATTTCTTTGGCTGCTGATCGGTTGGGCTTGCGCGCCTGCGCTGCTGGCGGCGCCGACTGCCGAGCTGTCAGAGCCGTCCGGTGGCTGGCGTTATCACGGCCTGCTTGATCGCAGTGAAAACCCGCAAGTCGCCTATCCCACCCCGCCAATCGATCGTGGCATCCAGCGCAATCGCACGATGATCCAGGGCCAGCTCAAGGCTATCGGTCATCAGCGCGGGCCGCATACGCTGGCGGTCAACGGCAATCCATTGAATCTGTACACCGACGATGACGGGCGTTTCGCCCGGCCTTATGCGTTTGGCGCCGGCTCCAACAGTGTCGAAGTGCGCAGTGCCGAGGGTCAGTCGCTCAAGCGTGTGCAGTTCTATGAAGCGAACAACTTGCGCACCCCGGCGAAAATCCGCGTGGTGCTCGGCTGGGATGATCCCAAGGCCGAGCTCGACCTGCACATCATTACCCCGGACGGCCAGCATGCGTTTTTCGCCCACACGGCGTTGACCAACGGCGGCGGTCTGGATCCGGATGGCGTCGATGGCCCCGGCCCGGAAATGTTCACCATGACCGCGCCGCTGCATGGCACCTATCTGGTTTACGTCAACTATTGGGGCAACTTCGGCGACGGCGGCTATAACTTCGAGGAGGCCAGCAATCAGAACGAGGTCATTACCTCGCAAATCACGCTGGTGCTCAACGAAAACACGGTCGACGAAAAACGCGAAACATTCATCGTGCCCCTGCGGGCGATCGGTGATCTGCTGCTGGTCAAGACTTTCAACTATTAAGCATCCCGCTCCACGGATGAACTTCGGGTTTTGTGAACATGAGTGATAACGCTGCTTCTCCGGCCGTCCCGACTCCCGCCGGCCAACCTTCCCGGCGCTGGCCGGCGCTGCTGATCGGCCTGGCCCTGGTGGCTGGAGCAGCCGGTGGTCTTGGCTGGCTGCTGCACAAGCCCAAGGTGCCGGCGGCGGCATTGGCCAGCGACAAGCTCGGTCTGAGCCGTCCGGATGCGCTGCTGGAAACCCGCTCCCTGAGCCAGTTGCCCAAGGACCTGCTGACGGTGCCGTTCCTGAAGGCCACGCTCACCGAAGATTTCGTCTTCTATTACGAAACCCACGCCGACCGTCTCGGCCTGATCGGCAGCCTGCGGCGGATCATTTACGAGCACGACCTGAAGCTGCAGGACAGCCTGATCGAACAGCTTTTCGACCAACCGGCCGATGTAGCGTTGTGGCGCGGTGCCGACGGCCGGCTCAAGGATTTCCTGCTGGTGATGGATCGCGGCGGGTTGGCGAAGCTGCTTGAACCGTTGGCGAAAGTCGCGCTGGACGATGCGCAGCTCAGCGTGTTCGCCAGCCTCAAGGTCGGCGGTGACGAAGTGCCGCTGTACCAGCTCAGCTACAACGCCAGCAAATCACTGCTGTTCGCGTCGCGTGGCGACAAACTGGTGGTGCTGTCCAACCCGAACAAATATTACGACCCCGCCAATGGCGAATCGGAAGAGTCCGGGCACGTCTCGCCGCAGGCGCTGGCCGCGCTGCTCAACGGCGACAAACTGTTCCCCGAGGCCTTCGGTCTGCCGGCCAGGGCGCCGGAGATCAAACAGCGTCTGTCGGTCAATTCCAGCGTCCTTGCGATGGGCTATCAGCGCTTCATCCCGAACTTCGCCGGGCTGCGTTTCGACATGGACGACAAAGGCTGGCACAGCTATCTCGCCATGGATGAGCTGGATAACCAACCGGACTTCGATTTCAAACCGGTGTGGCAAGCCATGCCGCTGGGCGCCAGTGCCTGCGTGACCTTGCCGGTGGCGGCGGAACCGCAGAAACCGCTGCTGGTGAAACTCGGCGCCGACGAAGCCGTGGCGCAGAAACTCACCGAGCACGTCGCCGGTGCGGCAGGCCTGTGCTGGTACGCCGATTCGCGGTTGTACACGCCGTTGCTGGTCGCCAGTCTGAAGGATGAGGACAGCAGCAAGCTCGATGGCGACCTGGGCACGTTGTTCGGTTCGATGGTGGGCGCCTACGAGTCGAATGTCGATGAACACGCGTTCCCGGTGGTCGAAAAGCAGGAAGGCCAGAACCATGTCTGGCAGCGTCAGGTCAGCTCCAACTTCGGTCCGTACGCCGCCAAGACTGCCGAGAACCCGGACGCGATCAGCGGCCGCGCTTTCATGAAAGTCAGCCTCGCGCGTCACGGTTCGACGCTGCTGTTCTCCCTCGACGACAAACTGGTCGACAAGGCCCTTGGCACCCTCGACAAGCGCTTCCCGCCGATGGCTGACGTGCTGCCGAAAGATGTGTTGATGCCGATCTACTTCGGCCCGGATTCGATGGCGCAACTGATGCAGCAGGAAACCCTCGACAGCCTGCCGCAGGACATGGAGCCGGTGTTCTACAACGCCGCGCAAACCTACCTGATCCCGAAACTGCGCACCCTCGGCGGTATGGGCAAATACGCCCTGACCTTGCCCGAAGGCAGTGAGCCAGACGGCCACTGGCAATGGCTGCCGCTGGAATGGAAAGCGCTGTGACGGCATTGATCCGCAACCTCGGCCTACTCGCGCTGTTGCTCAGCGCCAGTGCCCGAGCCATCGAAACGCCTGCGCTGGATCCGGCGCAGTCCCAGGTATTCCGCGCCTGGTTCGTGCGCATCGCTCAGGAGCAACTGAGCCAAGGCCCGAGCCCGCGCTGGTATCAGCAGGACTGCGCAGGCCTCGTGCGTTTTGCCGCCAACGAAGCGCTGAAGGTCCACGACGACAAATGGCTGCGCAGCAATGGCCTGTCCAATCGCTACCTGCCGCCGGAACTGTCGCTCAGCGATGAGCAGCGCAAGCTCGCCCAGCAATGGCAGCAGGGCGGCGGCAAGGTCGGGCCGTACGTCAACGCGATCAAACTGATTCAGTTCAACAGCCATCTGGTCAGCCGCGACGTGTCCCAGGCACGCCCCGGCGACCTGATGTTTTTCGATCAGGGCGACGACCAGCACCTGATGATCTGGATGGGCCGCTACATCGCCTATCACACCGGCACGACCACCCCCACTGACAACGGCATGCGTTCGGCAAGCCTGCAGCAACTCATGACATGGAAGGACACCCGATGGATACCCGACGCAGCCAACCCCAACTTCATCGGCGTCTATCGACTGAACTTTCTCTCCCAATGACCGGTGCCCGCATGCTGCGACTCTGCGCTCGAATTCCTCTGCTGCTGGCGCTGTTGCTGCCATTGGCGACCGTCAACGCTGAAGATTCGGTGGAGCCAAGCGGCTACACGCCAGTCGCCGGTGAAAGCTTCTTCCTGCTGGCCGACAGCAGTTTCGCCGCCGACGAGCAGGCGATGGTGCGTCTCGAGGCACCCGGTCGCGACTACCGGCGCTTCCGCATGGAGCCGTATGGCGGCGCCGACATTCGCGTGTACCGCATCGACAAACCGCTGGATTTCCTCAAGCGCCAGAAGAACCTGCACCGGGTGGTCAGCGACGGCCAATTCAGGGGCGAAGGCCTGTCCAACACCCTCGCGTACCTGTGGGACAACTGGTACCGCAAATCGCGGCGGGTGATGCAGCGCGCGTTCTCCTATGAGTCGCGCAAGCAGGTCACCGAGGAAGTGCCGGAGCTGAAGATGGGCACCGCCATCGCTGCGCCGACGCCGTACGACGCGCAGCCGCAATTCGCCTTGATTCCGGGTCTGCCGGTGGTCAGCCAGTTCCGTTATCCGCTGTGGCAGGCCAAGCCGATCCAGCCGCCGGCCGGCGTCAATCTGGCCGGGTCGTCCAGCGAGTTCGTCAGCGTTGCGCCGGGTAACGTGTACATCCCGTTGGGCAACCTGAAGCCGGGCCTGTACCTGGTCGAAGCGCTGATCGGCAAGTACCGCGCGACCACCATGGTCTTCGTTTCCAACACCGTGGCGGTGAGCAAGATTGCCGGCGATGAATTGCTGGTCTGGGCCGCGCGCAAACACGAAGGCAGTTCGGTGCCGAAGGTCAATGTGCTGTGGACTGACGGCCTCGGCGTGATGAGCAGCGGTGCCACCGATGCCGATGGTTTGCTGCGCCTGAAACACGTCAGCCCCGAGCGTTCGTTCGTCATTGGCGAGGATGAAGAGGGCGGGGTGTTCGTCTCGGAAAACTTCTACTACGACAGCGAAATCTACGACACCAAACTCTACGCGTTCACCGACCGGCCGCTGTATCGCCCGGGTGATTGGGTGTCGCTGAAAATCGTCGGTCGCGAGTTCAAGAATGCGCGGGATTCGGTATTGCCGGGTGCGGCTGACGTAACGGTCAGCGTACTGGATGCCACCGGCACCGAGCTGCAGCACCTCGACCTGAAACTCGATTCCAAGGCCGGTACACAAGGCCGGTTCCAGTTGCCGGACAACGCCGTGGCCGGTGGTTACGAGATCCGTTTCAACTACAAGGATCAGGCCTACAGCAGCGCTTTCCGAGTGGCCGAATACATCAAGCCGCACTTCGAAATCTCGCTGAATCTGGCCAAGCAGGATTACCGCACCGGCGAACCGGTGAAGGGCAGTCTGGTGCTGCTGTACCCGGACGGTAAACCAGTGGCCAACGCCAAACTGAGCCTGAGCCTGCGTGCCCAACAACTGTCGATGGTCGACAACGAGCTGCAATACCTCGGGCAATTCCCGGTGGAGCTGACCAGCACCGAACTGACCACCGACAGCAAGGGCAACGCGACCCTCGACCTGCCGGCCGCCGACAAACCGAGCCGCTACATGCTCACGGTGTTTGCCAGTGATGGCGCGGCGTATCGGGTCAAGACCACCAAGGAAATCCTCATCGACCGTGGCGCCGCGAGCTTCCGCCTGAGCGCGCCGCAACGCTTCAGCGCGGTCAACGACAAAGTTGCGTTCCGCTACGTCAACGAGGGCGGCAGCGAGCAGAGCAAAGCCGTGACCCCGAGCAGCTACAGCTGGGTGCGTCTGGAAGACCAGAGTACCGGTGAAGGCAAACTGGCGGCGACCGACAAGGGCTTCAGCATTGCCTTCGAGCGTCCGGGTACCTACAACCTGACGCTGAAAGATCAACACGGTCGGGTCATCGGCGCCACCGGCCATTCGGTCACCGGCGACGGAGTCAAAGCGGTGCCGGGCACTGTGGAAATCGTCCTCGACAAGCCCGAGTACAAGGCCGGCGATGAAGCGCTGGCACTGATCACCTTCCCTGAGCCGGTCAGCGATGCCCTGCTGTCGCTGGAGCGCGACAAGGTCGAAGCCACCGCGCTGCTGGCCAAGGGCGGCGACTGGCTGAAACTGGAAAAACTCAGCGACACCCAATACCGCGCGCGCATTCCGGTGAAGGACAACTTCGCGCCGAACCTGACCTTCTCGGTGCTGTACACCAAGGGCGGGCAGTACAGCTTCCAGAACGCCGGGATCAAAGTGATTGCCCCGCAAATCGACGTGGCGATCAGCACCGACAAACAGGTGTATCTGCCGGGCGACACGGTGACCGTCGACCTGACTACGCAGTTCGCCGGTAAAGCAGTTCCGGCGCATCTGACGGTGAGTGTTGTCGATGAAATGGTCTACGCGCTGCAACCGGAAGTCGCGCCGACCATCGACCAGTTCTTCTACCACCCGCGTCGCAATAATGTGCGCACCAGCGCCAGCCTGTCGTTCATCAGTTACGACGTGGCGTTGCCGGGCAGCCCCGGCGCGCCGGGCAAGGCCAACCGCAGCGAACGTGGGGTGAAAGTGCTGGAGCGCCCACGTCGCGAAGACGTCGACACCGCCGCATGGCAACCGGAATTGCTGACCGGTGCCGACGGCAAAACCCGCTTCACCTTCAAGATGCCGGACTCGCTGACCCGCTGGCGCATCACCGCCCGGGCCATCGCCGACGACGGCCAGGTCGGGCAGAAAAAGCAGTTCGTTCGCTCGGAAAAACCGCTGTATCTGAAGTGGAGCGGGCCGAGCAAATTCCGCAAGGGCGATCAGCCACAACTCGGTGTATTCGCTTTCAGCCAGGCCGAGAAACCGGTCAAGGCTGAGCTGGTCAGCCATTACGCCGGCGCCGAACAACGCCTGCCGGTGACGCTGAACAACGGCATCAACTATGTGCCGCTGCCAGCGTTCGCCCTGGCCTCGGGTGAGTGGACTGCCGAACTGGTACAGGACGGCAAAAACCGCTGACGCCCTCGCCGTGCGCCTGAGTGCGACGGGTGACGGCTGGCAGGTCACGCAAACCCAGAGCCTCGACGTGGCCAGCGGCGACACACCGTTGAGTTTGCCAGCAGATGCCACCGATATTCGCCTGCGTCTGGATGACAGTCCGCAAGCGCTGTTCCGTTCCGCGCTCGACGATCTGCTGAGCTACCCGTACGGTGGCGTCGAGCAGACCGCCAGCCGCTTGCTGCCGCTGAGCATTGCTTATCCGTCGCTGGCGTCGAACCCGCAGATCCGCGATCGCCTGCGCCTGATCATGCAGAACAGCCGCCTGCGTCTGGTGCAAATGGCCGGGCCGTCGGCGAGCTTCACCTGGTGGGGCTTCGACGGCGAGCCGGACGCGTTCCTCACCGCTTACGCCTACTACGCCGACTGGAACGCCAGTCAGGTGCTGGAACTGACCTTGCCACCGGAGCACTGGCAGCGAGTGCTGGAGGTCTACGCCAAGCAAGCGCCGAACACGCCGCTGCTGCAGCGGGCACTGATTCTGTCTTTCGCCAAGCAGATGCACCTGCCGGTGAATACCCTGCTCAGCGGTTTGATGGACGATCTGGCCAAGGCCGGTGAGGGCAATGCCGAAAACCTGATGGACGCTGGTGAAGACAGCCTGGTGATGAGCGATCCGGATTCGGCGCTCGGTCTGGCGGCGGCGCGGGTGTTGACCGCGGCGCTGGCCACGCAGTCGAAAGTCGCGTTGCCGGACGCATTCAACCGTCAGGTTGGCGCGGCGCAACAGCGTCTGGCGGTCAGTTCGCAGCCGTTTGCCGAAGCGCTGAACCTGTCGCTGCAACCGTTTGATCAGGCGCGGGCGACGGCGCTGTTGCAACGTCTGTTGCCACAGCAATCGACCCTCGAACGCGCCCTGGCGCTGAGCTGGTTGCAACGCAGCATCGCTCAGGCCTCGCCGACCATCGCGCTGCTGCCGGGTGAAGGCTGGAAGAAAAACTACGGCGCAACCGGTGAGATGTTCTGGACCTGGCAGGGTGCGACGCCGGTGCCGAGCGTGTTGTCGGTGTCCGGTACTCAAGAGCGTCCGCTGCGTGCGGCACTGAGCTTCCAGACCCAGCAACCGGCCGTCGATCCAATGGCCGTGACTATCACCCGCCGTTTGTCGCGGCTGGTGCCGGGCGATGAAGCGTTCACCTTCAAACTGGAACCGGTCGGCAACAAGCCGCTGTCCAGCGATAGCCTGTACCTGGACGAAGTGATCCTCACCAGCAAGGCGCCAAAACCGCTGCGCTACGGCATGCTCGAAGTGCCGCTGCCACCGGGCGCCGATGTCGAACGCACCACCTGGGGCATCAAGTTGCAGGGCAAGGACGGCACCGAGCCGACCGCGCTGGAGAAGGCGCGCTTCGAGCCGGGGCAACTGGCCTACGCGGTGCCGGTGGATGCGCTGAGCGGCGAATTGCGTTTGCGCCATCTGGTGCGCTTCTCGCAGAAGGGCCAGTTCAACCTGCCGCCGGTGCGTTTCACTCAGGTCTACGCGCCGCAGCATCAGGCCCGGGAAGCGAAAGCCGCCCTCGGTCAGGTCACGGTCAACTGACATGAACCGGCCGCTGCTGTGGCTGCTGATGTGTGTGATGCCTGCGCTGGCGACGGCGCAGGATGAGCCGCTGCGGCTGGCGTACAAGGGTGAGTTGCTGTCGTTGAATCACACGCAACTGATCGCTCGCGAGCCGTTGCCGCCGACGCTGGAGACGCCGCTGGGCAGCCTGTGGAAATTGTTCGTCTATGCGTGGCTGGTGGATACCGGTGCCCGCGAGCCGGCGTATGAGTGTCGCGGACAGTCGAAGGACGAGGTTTATTGCTGTTCGGCGGGCGGCAGGATCGAGCGTGATCAGGCGTTGGTGAAATCCTGCGGCTTGTACTTCGAGCCTGCGCGGTTGGGCATCTCAGCTGCCGATTGGCGCACGTATTGGCAGGCGCGGCAGGCGCCGGCGTGGTTGCTGGATTTGCCAACCGTGCAACCGGCTACCCGGGTTTCCGTGGCTGATTTGCTGAAAGTGTTGTCGTTGCTGCCGGCACAGGAGCAGATGCGCCGCGTGTTGCTCGACGTCGTGCTGAATGCGGCGGACGGCAATGTGGTTGGTGAGCTGGGCGGG
Organism: Pseudomonas sp. MD195_PC81_125; assembly: GCF_014060985.1. Lineage (NCBI taxonomy): Bacteria > Pseudomonadati > Pseudomonadota > Gammaproteobacteria > Pseudomonadales > Pseudomonadaceae > Pseudomonas > Pseudomonas sp. MD195_PC81_125. The sequence goes on along the minus strand of NZ_JABULD010000265.1, from coordinate 11,709 downwards.
CGCTTGCGGGTGAAGACCTGGAGCTGGCTCGGCGATCAGGATCCGCAGTCGCGCCAGGGTGGTTTCGCCGGTTGGACGGCGGACGGCTCGCCGATCTGGGCCGGTGGCCGGGGCACCAGTCAGATGGTTTTGCGCCACTACGGGCAGGCGTTGGCGACGGTGTTGCCTGCTTCCTGGCCGGCGGAAGCGGGGCGTTGTGTTGAGGTCGGACTGTTCTCGCGTTATCCGGTTTCGCGAGTTCTGTCGGGTGAGCGCGTTGCTGGTTCCGGGCCTTTGCAGGGCGACTACCGCGTCGAATTCGCCAACGGCAATGCGCTGGATATCCACAGTTCCGGCGAACTGTTTCTGCTCAACGACAAACTGGTCGCCAGACTTGATCGCGAAGAATACGTCGCCCGCGTCCTTGAGCGCGAAGCCAAACCTGAACCCGCCGAAGCTGCCAAAGCCTTGGCCGTGGCGATCCGCACCTATCTGCTGCAAAACGCCACGCGCAACGGCGATTGCCTGAGCATCGACGACAGTAGCAACCGTCAGCGCGTCGCTCCGCGCCCGGCCTCCGCCGAGTCGCGCAACATTGCGGCGTGGACCGCGGATCTGGTGTTGGCCGGCAGCACCGTCACCTATCACTCCGATCAACCCGGCCCGGACAAACTCGCCTGGCAACAAGCCGTCGAGCAGGCCAGCGCCGGCCAGCGCTATGACGCGATTCTGCTGCACGCTTATCCGCGCGCCAGCCTCAGCCGTTGGGACAACCCGGTCGCTTCCTGCGAAGCGCTGCCTGCCGCGCAAGACTGGCTGCAAAAGCAGCGTCGCGGCTGGCGTCCGACCCTGGAAAGCGAAACCGGCTACAACGAAGTCAGCACGTTCGCCGTGTGCAAACTGGCGTTCGGCCGCCCGTTTGTCGATCGCGAACGCCAGCGCATTTATGTGCGCGGCGTGCTCACGCTGCAGGATCGCCTCGATCTGACTCACGAATACCTGCACCTGGCCTTTGAAGCACATCCCAACGGCCAGGATGAAACCTACATCGAAGGGCTCGCCCGTCACCTCTTGCTGGAATAGACCATGACACTCCGTTATCCACAGGTCTTGCTGTTGCTCTGCGCGTTCAATGCATGGCCGATGGCGATGGCCGCCGACCGCGTCAAACTCGACACCCCGGTCGGCGGCTGGCGCACCGGCGCGCCCGAGGGCGAAGGCGAAAACTTCCGCCAGACCGTCAACTACCCGGCTTCTTCGGTCAACACCCCGGTCGGCCAGGCCAACACCGCACGCATCAGCGGCGAAATCAAAGCCACCCCCAAGAACAAGGAGCCTGGGCGACTGATCGTCAACGGCGTCAGCATGCCGCTGAAAATCGACGACAGCGGCCGCTTCGACCGTCCGTTCTCCTTCCCCAACGGCAGCAACAGCGTCGAAGTGCGCAGCCCCGACGGCCAGCAACGCCATCGCACGCAGTTCCTCAACGCCAGCGGCGGCGCGACTCCGGCCAAACTGCGCGTGTTGCTGTCGTGGGACAGCGACGGTACCGACCTCGACCTGCACCTGATCACCCCCGACGGCGCGCACATCTGGTACGGCGATCGAGTCGCGCCCAATGGCGCGGCGCTCGACGTCGACGTCACTACCGGCTACGGCCCGGAAATCTTCGCCATGCCGGCACCGATCAAGGGCCAGTATCTGGTGTATGTGAACTACTTCGGCGGTGGTTATCGCGGGGATGATGAAGGCGGGGAAGAGGCGGTGCAGCCGCTGACCACGGCGCAGGTGTCGGTGATTACCGAGGAAGGCACGCCGAGCGAGAAGATGGAGACGTTTGTGGTGCCGATGCGGGCGGTGGGGGAGTTGACGTTGGTGAAGTCGTTCAGTTATCCCTGAGCAGGTACCTGCTCAGGGTTGCACTAGAAACCGGGCGGAATATAACCGGGCACGAACGGCACGTTGATGCACTTGCCGTGAATGATCTTTCCGCCCTCGATCCTGAACAGCACGATCTTTTTCGCCTTGTTGACGGTGGCTTCGAGTTTGCAATCGGAACTGTGGCCGACCGTCTGGTAATACTCGGTGTAAACCATGCCGTTACCGGTGTGATTCATTGAAGTCCCGGCCGCTTCCGTGGTGGTCCAACTGGACGATTTATACCAGGTGAGCACAGCCAGATTCTCGCCGTTGGCCCCGGTCTGTTTTTTCATCGAGTCGGGTTTGCCAAACAGATCGAGCGCTTCCTGAACATCGCGTCCTTCCCAGCGCGACTGCGCAATCAAGTGGCAGCCATTGATCAGCAAAACGGCGGGCGTTATCAGCAGCGCCAATAACGTTTTAGTCCATGGGTTCATCGTGATTCCCGCCGCTTACTTGTTGCCCAGGATCGAGTCGAGGTTATCCATCATCTGGCCTTTCTCCTGAATTGGCGCCAGTTTGAAGAACATCTGCTGCATACCCTGAATCATCTGCAGGTACTCCATCTTGCCCAGCGCAATCATGTCCTTTTTATTGGGTGAGCAAACGAACTCGCTGGTGCGCTGCACCCAGAACTCCTTCGGCTGCTGCCATTGGTCATTAACTTTCAGGTTGCGCATCATGTAGGCGATGCGATCAACCGACTGGCCATTGAGCATTCGGACCTTATTCGTCGAACACTGAACTTCGAGGTTGTAGGCATCGATCATCGGTTTGCCGGGTTCTTCATACACCAGTGTCACGGCGACCAACTTGGCCCCCTTGGTGCGCTTCGACGGCACGACTGAAGTGCTGTCGGCGACATACATGATGTTCTTGTGGGGAATACCGTTGCCGTAAATGATCCACCAGTCACCAACGAGCTTCGGCTCGTCTGCCAAGGCTGAAGTGGTAGCGGTCAGGAGTACGGTCAGTAGAACAGCGAATTGATTGAGTTTGAAAAACGACGACATGGTGTTGCTCCATTCCTTGGCGCTTTTGTAATGCACAAAAACAGAATGGAAATTTAGTGGTGAGGTTGGGCGCGGGGCAATTAGGGCGGATGTGCTAATGGCTTATTGCGATGCCTGTTTGTTCCACTCCTTTAAAGCACGACGATCGAATTCAAGACTATAGGTCATCCAGACTTACCTTGACTCGTTGAGGGGAAGCGAGACGTTCGCTAACAACGGCAATGAGCGCTTCATCTTCTTCGCTGATAAGTGCGGTCTTGAACGGCAGTTTTCCCCGCTCAGCAACGTATTGAAGTGTTTGGCGCAGAAGCTCTGAAGGTGTGACGCCGAGCTTTTCCAACTCGGCGAAGGAGCGTCGTTTCAGCTCATCATCAATGCGGATGTTGATGGAGGCCATGATGCAATACCTGTAATGACGTTTGTCGTTACGGTAGCAGGGGCACCGAACCAGGCAAATGGGAATTCAGGTTTCAGACGGTAGGCCTGGCTTTCTTTCAGGCATTAAAAAGCCGGCTTGTGGCCGGCTTCTCGGGGACTGGCTTGGTTTATTTTTGGTAAACCGCGTCAGCCTTCAAAACGTACACCCGGATCTGCGTCCGGCTGTGGGACTTGGTCAGACGTTGGTCTGCCGCGTCAGGCGTCATCTGGGCCGCGGGAGCGGGGCGATGCGCAAATGTGGGGCGCAGGATACTGAGTTTTGTCGGGGATTCCCAGTCTCAAGTGCGGAATAGAGCCACTGCGGGGGCAAAATTCGTCATTTGTACTGATTTTCGGGGCCTCTTCGCGAGCAGGCTCGCTCCCACAGGTGTTGGTGCAGGGTCGAAGGTCCGTATCCGATCAGAGAAACGGCACCACCGGCCGGCGTTTGCCCAGGGTCGACCACCAGAATACCCAGCCCAGGATATGGATTCGTTGCTCTTCGATCTGCGCGGCGCGAAAGATTTCGTCCGGGTGTTCGGCGCTGTTATGGCTGCGCAGGCGCAGGGCGTTGCCGGGCATGCGGTGCAGGTATTTGATGCGCAGCATGCCGTCGTGTTCGATGGCGTAGATTTCGCCGTCGACCACCTGGGTCAGGCCGCGGTCGATGCCGACGATGGAGCCATCTTCGATGCGCTCGGCCATGCTGTTGCCGATCATGTGTGCGCAGATGGCGTCGGTGTGGCGGATTTCCAGTTGATCGAGGTGGGCGCGGGGCAGGCGGATGGTTTGTTCGGGGTCGAGGATGACGTGGGTTTTGCCGGCGCCGTTGGTGATCGGCGTTTCCTTGAAAAACGGCAGTTCGATGTCCCTGGGGTCGATGACGGTGTAGACGCCGCGGATGGCCTCGGCATCAAAGGTGTCGCCGTTGCTGGCAGGCGTCTGCAGGCGCGGTAACTCCTTGCTGCCTTCGCCGGTCTTCAGCCACTCGCTGTTGACCGAGAGCAGGCGCGAGACTTCCTCCATGCGATACGCCGGGACACCCCGGGTGTACCAGTTATGAATGTTTTGGGCTTCCGTGCCCCAGAACTTTGCGAATCCCGTGGTGGTGATGTTCGCTGCTTCCAGGAGTGCCTTGAATCTTGGACCGCTAGTGTTCTTTCTCATAAACACCGAGTCTACGGCCGTGCCAGAGCGGTTTGAATAAACCGGGTGTTCAAAAAAAGGCTGTATTTTGCGACTGGATGTAAGACGTGCTTGTGGGAAATCACTCACATCGAAACTTTTCTGTAGTCCGTGATAAACACACTGTTTAAAACGCCATTGCTCAGGCACAAAAAACCCCGGATCAACCGGGGTTTTCTTCAGGCATCTTGCAGTCAGCAGGTGCTTAGCCCTTGTAGGCAGCAACCGACTTGGTGATCGCTTCGCGAGCGGCGTCAGCGCCAGCCCAGCCTTCGATCTTGACCCACTTGCCTTTTTCGAGATCTTTGTAGTTCGCGAAGAAGTGCTCGATCTGCTGGATCAGCAGCGGTGGCAGGTCGGTGTATTCTTTCACGTCGACGTACAGCTGGGACAGCTTGTCGTGTGGCACTGCGATGACTTTGGCATCGCCGCCGCCGTCGTCGGTCATGTTCAGGATGCCGACTGGGCGCGCGCGGATCACCGAGCCTGGAGCAACCGGGTAAGGGGTCACAACCAGCACGTCGAGGGGATCACCGTCGTCAGCCAGGGTGTTCGGGATGTAACCGTAGTTGGCCGGGTAGAACATTGGGGTGGCCATGAAACGGTCAACGAACAGGCAATCGCTGTCTTTGTCGATTTCGTATTTGATCGGCGCGTGGTTGGCCGGGATCTCGATCGCGACGTAGATGTCGTTCGGCAGGTCTTTGCCAGCCGGAATCTTGCTGTAGCTCATTGGGCGTTGCCCCCGTAGTTGACCAAAAACACTTGGCCGGATTGACCAAAAAGTGGCGGCGATTATAGGCATATTCCTACGCCGACGCCACGTACCAGAAGTCGTGCAGCGCTTACGCGTGCGCCTGATAGACCGGGTCTGTGGCCTGAAGTTGCCGCAGCCTGCCCAACGGATCCTGCCGGTAGAAAAGCTGCAGTTGCAAGTAGACCTGTGGATAAGCCGCGTGCAGCAGATCCGGGGCGCTGAAAAAGTATTCGCTGGTGACCGCGAAGAACTCCGCCGGGTTTTCGGCGGCGTACGGGTCGATGGCGGTTTCGGCGTCGGGGTTGCGGTCGAGCTGGCGGTTGAGGTCATCGTAGGCGTGTTGCATGACCTCGGCCCAGTCGCTGACGCGCATGTCGGTGTGCAGCGGCGGCAGGCCGTTGGCGTCGCCGTTGAGCATGTCGAGTTTGTGCGCCAGTTCGTGGATCACCAGGTTGTAGCCTTCCCAGCCACCACTGGCCATCACCCCCGGCCAGGCGAGGATGATCGGGCCCTGTTGCCAGGCTTCGCCGCTGTGTTCACCGTCCCACTCGTGCTCGACACCGCTGGCATCGCGATGCCGTTGCGGGCTGAGAAAGTCATCGGGATAAAGGACGATTTCGTGGAAACCCTGATACCAGTTCAAGTCGCCGAGATTGAGCAGCGGCAACTGGGCCTGGGCGGCGAGCAGCAGGCGTTGTTCCTGATGCAATTCGACACCGGGCAGGGCGGTCAGGTGTTTTTCTTCGAGGAACAGGACGCAGGCTTCACGCAACCACTGGTCTTCGGCGGCGCTGATGCCGTCGAGAAAACTCAGGTGATGACGCACCCGTTGCCACATCTCGTCGGCAATCGGGTGCCTGGCCAGAATGCGCCGGCGACGCCAGGCGCTCAGTGACCACATCGGATCAGTGGGTTTCGACTTTGGCGCCGCCGAAACGGCTGCGCACCACACCGATGATCATCGGTACCAGCGACAGCAGGATGATGGCGACCACCAGCAGCGACAGGTTCTTTTTGATGAACGGCACGTTGCCGAAGAAATAACCCAGGGTCACCAGACCGCCGACCCACAGCACGGTGCCGAACACGCTGAACGCGAAGAAACGCGGATAAGGCATTTTCCCGACGCCGGCGACGAACGGTGCAAACGTGCGGATGATCGGCAGGAAGCGCGCCAGGGTCACGGTTTTGCCGCCGTGCCTGTCGTAGAAATCGTGGGTTTTTTGCAGGTAATCGCGACGGAAGATTTTCGAATTCGGGTTGCTGAACAGTTTTTCGCCCGCCGTTCGGCCAATCACGTAGTTGGTGCTGTCGCCGAGGATCGCCGCGAGCATCAACAGACCGCCCAATAGCACCGGATCCATGCCACCGCCCGCCGCCACGGCACCGGCGATGAACAACAGCGAATCACCCGGCAGGAACGGCATCACCACCAGACCGGTTTCACAGAAGATGACAGCGAACAGAATCGCGTAGATCCACGGCCCGTAGTTGGTGACCAGCAAATCGAGGTACACATCGAGATGCAGGATAAGGTCGAGCGGGTTGAAATCCATGGGGGCACCTGTGGTAACGGCCCGACTCGGCAGGCCTGTGCGGATGATTCGGGTGTAAGCCTACAGCGGGGTGTAGTTTTTCTTACAAGCCGGAAAGCTCGGGATTATACGGTCTGAGAGGTGAAAAGCGCGTTGGTTTTGTAGCGAGGGATGTCGGGGGGTGAATAAATGTCAGGCAGACTTCGGGTTTGATAAAAGATCAAAAGATCGCAGCCTGCGGCAGCTCCTACCTTTGGAATGCGTTATCCCTGCAGGAGCTGCCGAAGGCTGCGATCTTTTTGATTTCAGAGCTCGTCGCTGATCGGCAACACGTAGTTCTTGAACTCGGTGTCTTCCTTGAAGCCAATGGATTCGTAGGTCTTCTGCGCCACCTCATTGTCAGCACTGGTGGACACGCGCATGCGCACGGCCTGGGTTTCCTTGGCCATTTTCTTCGCGGTGCGGATCAGGTTGTCGGCCACCAGCTGGCGGCGGGCATCTTCGGCGACATAGATATCGTTGAGGATCCACACGCGCTTGAGCGACAGCGAGGAGAAACTTGGATACAGCTGGCAGAACCCCATCAGTTTCTTGTCGTCATCATCGGCCAGGGCCAGATAAATCACCGATTCCTTGCGTCGCAGGCGCTTTTCGAGAAACGCGCGGGAGGAATCCGGGTAAGGCAGGGAACCGTAGAACTCGCGATACTTGACGAACAACGGGGTCAGCAAATCCAGGTGTTCGAGGGTCGCTTGAATAATCCGCATGATAGGTCTCGTCTTCAAGTGGCTGTCTTCAACTGCTCTGACGGCGATGGGAAACCCTGCGGCCGTGCTTCGATCCTGCCTCAAAGCAGCGCAGAAACGCAATGCGGAAACGGTTCAGGTTGTGGGTGGATCAAGCAGGAAGTTTCCCTTCATGTCCGCACCGGTGTCCGACTCCAGCGTCTGTACTTGCGCTTCATCCTTCAGGTTGACCCCCGACAGCTGCCGCCGACAGGCTTCGCGCATCAGATACAACAAGCGATGCGCCGCCATGCCATAGCTCAAGCCCTCAAGCCGCACATTGGAGATGCAATTGCGGTAGGCATCGGTCAGCCCGACTTTTGGATTGTAGGTGAAATACACACCGAGGCTGTCGGGCGAGCTGAGGCCCGGACGCTCGCCGATCAGCATCACGACCATTTTTGCGCCCAGCAACTGACCGATCTCGTCACCGATGGCCACTCGACCCTGTTCCACCAGCACCACGGGGGCAAGTGACCAGCCGTCGGTGCTCATCTGCTCCTCCAGACGGCTCAGAAACGGCAAGGTATGGCGATGCACCGCCAGCGCCGACAAACCGTCCGCCACCACAATCGCCACGTCGACCCCGCCGGGATTGGCCTGCGCGTGCTCATGCAGGGCCTGCGCCGAGGTGTCGCCGAGCTTGCGCCCCAGATCCGGACGTTGCAGGTAGCTGTTGCGATCGGTCGCCGCGCTGTGCAGCAATAAACTGTCGCGCCCCGCGTTCGCTCAGCTGCGCACTGAGCCCGGCATGATCGAACGGCAGATGCACCGCATCCCGCGCCTGAGCGTGGGCGAACTGGAAATCCAGCTGGGCGCGGGTTGGCAGGCTGGTGCCGGTACGGCCCAGGGCGATGCGCGCCGGGGTCAGGCGGCGCAACTCCAGCCAAGGGTTTTGCGGGTCCACAGGCGGTTTTTCCATCACACTCATCCCAGTTGCGCCAGCGCCTGGCGGAAGGCCGGCGGCAGGTTGTTGCCAAAGCGGACCTTGCCGTCCGCCTGGGTGAAAATACCCATGTTCGCCAGCCATTGCTCGAACTCCGGCGCCGGCTTCAGGCCCAAAGTCTGACGGGCGTAGAGCGCGTCGTGGAACGAGGTGGTCTGGTAGTTGAGCATGATGTCGTCGGAACCGGGAATGCCCATGATGAAGTTGATCCCGGCGACACCGAGCAACGTCAGCAAGGTGTCCATATCATCCTGATCGGCTTCGGCGTGGTTGGTGTAGCAGATGTCGCAACCCATCGGCACGCCGAGCAACTTGCCGCAAAAATGATCTTCGAGGCCGGCGCGGATGATCTGCTTGCCGTTGTACAGATATTCCGGGCCGATAAAGCCGACCACGGTGTTCACCAGAAACGGCTTGAAGTGCCGCGCGACGGCGTAGGCCCGGGTTTCGCAAGTCTGCTGATCGACACCGTGGTGGGCGTTGGCCGACAGCGCGCTGCCCTGGCCAGTCTCGAAATACATCAGGTTCTGCCCGAGGGTGCCGCGCTTCAGGCTCAGCCCCGCGTCATAGCCTTCCTGCAGTACATTGAGATTGATGCCGAAACTGGCGTTGGCCGCTTCGGTGCCGGCGATCGACTGGAACACCAGATCCAGCGGCACACCACGATTGATCGCTTCGATCGAGGTGGTGACGTGGGTCAGCACACAGGCCTGAGTCGGAATGTCGTAACGCTGGATGATCGCGTCGAGCATCTCCAGCATCGCGCAGATCGAGGCGATGCTGTCGGTGGCCGGGTTGATCCCGATCATCGCGTCGCCGTTGCCGTACAGCAGGCCGTCGAGAATGCTCGCGGCGATGCCGGAAGGTTCGTCGGTCGGATGGTTCGGTTGCAGGCGGGTCGACAGGCGTCCGCGCAGGCCGAGGGTGCCGCGAAATTTTGTGACCACGCGGATCTTCTGCGCCACCAGCACCAGATCCTGCACGCGCATGATTTTCGACACGGCGGCGACCATTTCCGGGGTCAGGCCGGGGGCGAGCTTGCGCAGGCTGGTCTCGTCCGCCGCATCGCTGAGCAGCCAGTCACGGAAACCACCGACGGTGAGGTGGCTGACCACGGCGAAGGCTTGTTTGTCGTGGGTGTCGATGATCAGTCGGGTGACCTCATCGGCTTCGTAGGGAATCAGCGCTTCCTGCAGAAAATGCGTGAGCGGGATGTCGGCCAGCGCCATTTGCGCGGCCACGCGTTCGCCGTCGTTGAGCGCGGCAACGCCAGCCAGGAAGTCTCCCGAGCGCGCCGGGCTGGCTTTGGCCATGACGTCCTTGAGGCTGTCGAAGCGATAGGTCTGGGCGCCGACGGAATGGGCAAATGCGGCCACAATATCCTCCTGTAAACGATAAACCCGCTGTAGGAGCTGCCGCAGGCTGCGATCTTTTTGACTTTGATTTTCTAAAAACAAGATCAAAAGATCGTCCGAACGCGGCCCGAGCCTTCGGCAGCTCCTACAGAGTTCCAGCACAGTGCCTCGATGGGCGCTGTGCACTTTTATATGGCAGTTCAGATACCTTCGAGCATAGCGTCTGCCGGGGCGTCGGCGCGTTGTTTGGCGGTCAGCTGGAAGTACAGGTAGCCAGCGGCCATGAAGCCGAGGAACACGCAGCCGATCAGCGTGTTGAACCACGCCATCGCCACCAGGCACACCACCGCCAGAAACAACGCAATCGCCGGCACCACCGGGTAGCCCGGGGCGCGGAAGGTGCGTTCCAGATGCGGTTCGGTTTTGCGCAGTTTGAACAGGCTGAGCATGCTGATGATGTACATCACGATCGCGCCGAACACCGACATGGTGATCATCGCGGCGGTCAGGGTCATGCCTTGCAGGTTGACCAGGCCGTCGCTGTAGATCGCCGCGATACCGATCACCCCACCGGCCAGAATCGCCCGGTGCGGGGTCTGGAAGCGTGACAGCTTGGCCAGACTCTTCGGCAGATAACCGGCGCGGGCGAGGGCGAAGAACTGTCGCGAGTAACCAAGAATGATCCCGTGGAAACTCGCCACCAGGCCAAACAGGCCGATCCACACCAGCATGTGCATCCACGAGGAGTTGTTGCCGACCACCGCTTTCATTGCCTGTGGCAGTGGATCGTTGATGTTCGACAGCTGGCGCCAGTCGCCGACACCGCCGGCCATCACCATGACGCCGATGGCGAGGAATACCAGAGTCAGAATGCCGCTGACATAAGCCCTGGGAATCGTGCGTTTCGGATCCTTGGCTTCTTCGGCGGCCATGGCCGCGCCTTCGATGGCGAGGAAGAACCAGATGGCGAACGGAATCGCCGCGAAGATCCCGGGGATCGAGCCCAGTGTGAACTCGTTGGCGCCCGACCAGCCGTTGAGCACGAAGTTGCTGAAGCTGAAGCCTGGCGCAACCACGCCCATGAACACCAGCAATTCAGCGACCGCCAGCACCGTGACCACCAGTTCAAAGGTGGCGGCGATGCTGACACCGAGGATGTTCAGGGTCATGAACACGAAATACGCGCCGACCGCCGCGATTTTCGGGTCAAGTCCCGGATATTGCACGTTGAGGTAGGCGCCGATGGCCATGGCAATCGCCGGTGGGGCAAAGACGAATTCGATCAGCGTGGCGATGCCGGCAATCAACCCGCCTTTCTCGCCGAACGCCCGACGGCTGTAGGCAAACGGCCCACCTGCGTGGGGAATTGCGGTGGTCAGTTCGGTGAAACTGAAGATGAAGCAGGTGTACATGGTCGCGACCATCAGCGCCGTGACCAGAAATCCGAGGGTGCCGGCCGTGCCCCAGCCGTAACTCCAGCCGAAGTATTCGCCGGAAATCACCAGGCCGACAGCAATGCCCCAGAGGTGCAGGGTGCCGAGTGTGGGTTTGAGCTGTGTGGTGGAAGTCATAAGTCCTCTCTGTTTTTTATTGTTCGATCTGTTGGACTTTCGGGTGCAGCGGTTGAGGTGGATGGAAGCTGTTCACGCAGCGGCAGTTTTTTTGCAAAACCTGAATGACGGGTACGCAAGGGCCGTGCCAGAGCGGCCAGGCCTTGTGTTGTGTCATTGAGGACGCCATCGCTGGCAAGCCAGCTCCCACAGTTTCTGTGGTGTACCCGCGATCAAGATCTGCAAAGATCCCTGTGGGAGCTGGCT
>NZ_JABULD010000161.1:0-15600 GCF_014060985.1 Pseudomonas sp. MD195_PC81_125 | reverse complement strand
CCAGCGATGGCGGTGATCCACGCTGCCAAATGTCCACTGACACGGCCCCATCGCTGGCAAGCCAGCTCCCACAGGGGCTGATGTGATGCATTTAGTTGTGGGCAACAAAAAGGCCCCCGTTTCGGGAGCCTCGTTGTTCAGCGATGCGACTTACATGTTCGGGTAAGTCGGGCCGCCAGCGCCTTCCGGCGTGACCCAGGTGATGTTCTGCGAAGGGTCCTTGATGTCACAGGTCTTGCAGTGCACGCAGTTCTGGGCGTTGATCTGGAAGCGTTTTTCGCCATCTTCCTTGGTGATCACTTCATATACACCGGCCGGGCAGTAGCGCTGTGCCGGTTCGTCGTACATCGGCAGGTTGCGGCTCAGCGGAATGCTTGGGTCGGTCAGCTTCAGGTGGCACGGCTGTTCTTCTTCGTGGTTGGTACCGGAGATGAACACCGAGCTCAGTTTGTCGAAGCTGAGTTTGCCGTCCGGCTTTGGATAGTCGATCTTCTTGCAGTCGGCCGCGAGCTTCAGGCAGGCGTAGTCCGGCTTGGTGTCGTGCAGGGTGAACGGCAGTTTGCCGCCGAAGATGTTCTGGTCCAGCCAGTTGAAACCACCGCCGACAATCGCGCCGAACTTGTGGATCGCCGGGCCGAAGTTACGGCTGGCGAACAGTTCGTCGTAGAGCCAGCTCTTCTTGAACGCGTCGACGTAGGAGGTCAGCTCTTCGGTGCCATCCTTTTCGGCGAACAGGGCGTCGGCCACCGATTCAGCAGCGAGCATGCCCGACTTCATCGCCGTGTGGCTGCCTTTGATCTTGGCGAAGTTCAGGGTGCCGAGGTCGCAACCGATCAGCGCGCCGCCCTTGAAGACCATTTTCGGCAGCGAGTTCAGGCCACCTTTGCAGATCGCGCGGGCGCCGTAGCTGACGCGTTTGCCGCCTTCCAGGTACTGCGCCAGCACCGGGTGATGCTTGAGGCGCTGGAACTCGTCGAACGGCGACAGGTAAGTGTTGCTGTACGACAGGTCAACGATCAGACCGACCACGACCTGGTTGTTTTCCAGGTGATAGAGGAACGAGCCGCCGGTGTTTTCGGTGCCCATGATGTCCAGCGGCCAACCGGCGGTGTGCACCACCAGGCCTGGCTGGTGTTTGGCCGGGTCGATTTCCCAGATTTCTTTCAGGCCGATGCCGTAGTGCTGGGCGTCGGCATCGCTGTCGAGGTTGTAGCGCTTGATCAGTTGCTTGCCGATATGGCCACGGCAGCCTTCGGCGAACAGCGTGTACTTGCCACGCAGTTCCATACCCGGGGTGTACAGGCCTTCTTTCGGGTTGCCTTCGCGGTCGACGCCCAGATCACCGGTGATGATCCCGCGCACGATGCCGTTTTCGTCGATCAAGCTTCCTGAGCGGCGAAGCCCGGGTAGATTTCCACGCCCAGGTTCTCGGCCTGCTGGGCCAGCCAGCGGCACAGGTTGCCCAGGGAAATAATGTAGTTGCCTTCGTTGTGCATGGTCTTGGGCACAAAGAAGTCAGGGATTTTCTGCGCGCTGTCGGCGTTTTTCAGTACGAAAATGTCATCGCGGGTGACCGGCGTGTTCAGCGGGGCGCCGAGTTCTTTCCAGTCCGGGAACAGTTCGTTCAGAGCGCGTGGTTCGAACACGGCACCGGACAGGATGTGTGCGCCGACTTCGGAGCCTTTTTCGACCACGCAGACGCTGATTTCCTTACCGGCTTCGGCGGCCTTCTGCTTCAGACGGCAGGCGGCGGACAGGCCAGCGGGGCCGGCACCGACGATGACCACGTCGAATTCCATGTATTCGCGTTCCACAGGCTATCTCCTACTCAAGGCTCAACAGTTTTTTTTCTAATTTGGAGGTTCGGTGTCGCATCCGTTATTGCCTTTACGTTAACGTCAAGGGTAATAATGGGCAAACCACCTTTCTCTCTAGGCGGCGCATTATATCTACACCACTCCGAGCGTCCAATACAAACGTTTGTTTGAATCGGCTCCAGCCCAGAGAAATCAAAGAAGCGCGGCTTATGAACGGCCATTTTGCCGTATTGACCGGAATAGGCGTTCCGGTCAAGATACGGGCGGTTTTGCGCTCGCCGTAGGCAGACTGGCGGTTTCAAGAGCACCTCTAAAGACAGGGCACAGGCAGTTCAAGGTGATGCGCAGCGCAAGTCCGGCGCGCAGTTTACACACCGTGCGATTCAATGACCCGTTGGTCACCACTGACGAACGGTCATCGCCCCCCGCCGGCGTTTTTAGAGGTGCCCTTGTGCCCGATGAGCATCAACCGCCAGGTTCGCCTAGGCGACTTTCTTTTCACCGGAGAGTAACGAGGAATCCATGAAGGTTCTTGTAGCTGTCAAACGCGTTGTGGATTACAACGTCAAGGTTCGCGTCAAGGCGGACAATTCCGGCGTAGACCTCGCCAACGTCAAGATGTCGATGAACCCGTTCTGCGAAATCGCAGTGGAAGAAGCCGTACGCCTGAAAGAGAAAGGTGTTGCGACTGAAATCGTCGTCGTCTCCATCGGCCCGTCCACCGCTCAGGAACAGCTGCGTACCGCACTGGCTCTGGGTGCCGACCGTGCCATCCTCGTCGAATCCGCTGAAGACCTGACTTCGCTGGCCGTGGCCAAGCTACTCAAGGCTGTGGTCGACAAGGAACAGCCTCAGCTGGTGATCCTGGGCAAACAGGCGATCGACAGCGACAACAACCAGACCGGCCAGATGCTTGCTGCACTGAGCGGCTATGGTCAGGGCACATTCGCTTCGAAAGTCGAAGTCTCCGGCGACAGCGTTGCCGTGACCCGCGAAATCGACGGCGGCGCGCAGACCGTTTCCCTGAAACTGCCGGCCATCGTCACCACCGACCTGCGTTTGAACGAGCCGCGCTACGCGTCCCTGCCAAACATCATGAAAGCCAAGAAGAAGCCTCTCGAAGTGCTGACTCCGGACGCTTTGGGCGTTTCCACCGCCTCCACCAACAAGACCCTGAAAGTCGAAGCGCCGGCTGCACGCAGCGCGGGTATCAAGGTCAAGTCGGTGGCTGAACTGGTCGAGAAACTGAAAAACGAAGCGAAAGGTAATCTAAAAATGACTATCTTGGTAATCGCTGAACACGACAACAAAGTGCTGGCCCCGGCCACGCTGAACACCGTGGCTGCTGCTGCCAAAATCGGCGGCGACATTCACGTACTGGTTGCAGGTCAGGGCGCTGGCGCCGTGGCCGAAGCCGCGGCGAAAATCGCAGGCGTGGGCAAAGTTCTGAACGCTGACAATGCCGCTTACGCGCATCAGTTGCCGGAAAACGTTGCGCCGCTGGTAGCAGAGCTGGGCGCTGGTTACAGCCACATCCTGGCTGCCGCCACGTCCAACGGCAAAAACATCCTGCCGCGCGTTGCCGCTGCACTGGATGTTGACCAGATCTCCGAGATCATCTCGGTAGAAAGCGCCGATACGTTCAAGCGTCCGATCTACGCCGGTAACGCCATCGCTACCGTGCAATCGACCGCTGCGATCAAAGTGATCACCGTGCGTGCCACCGGTTTCGACCCGGTTGCTGCTGAAGGCGGTTCGGCGGCTGTTGAGGCCGTTGCTGCTGCGCACGACGCCGGCACTTCCAGCTTCGTCAGCGAAGAACTGGCCAAGTCCGATCGTCCTGAGCTGACCGCTGCCAAGATCGTGGTTTCCGGCGGCCGCGGCATGCAGAACGGCGACAACTTCAAACACCTGTACGCCCTGGCCGACAAGCTGGGCGCCGCCGTCGGTGCTTCGCGCGCCGCGGTCGACGCAGGTTTCGTACCGAACGACATGCAGGTCGGTCAGACCGGCAAGATCGTTGCACCACAGTTGTACATCGCCGTCGGTATCTCCGGCGCGATCCAGCACCTGGCCGGCATGAAAGACTCCAAAGTGATCGTTGCGATCAACAAGGACGAAGAAGCGCCGATCTTCCAGGTGGCCGATTACGGTCTGGTGGCGGATCTGTTCGAAGCAGTCCCTGAGCTGGAGAAGCTGGTCTAATCCGGCGGCTTCACTTATAAAGAGCCCGGCCTTCTGGTCGGGCTTTTTTTTGTCTCGAATTTGAGTGGAGAGCGTTTGCCATGGATCTGCGCCGCAGGTTGTTATTGGGATTGATCCTGTTGCCGGGGATGGCTGCGGCTGCCGGCAAGTGCGAGCGCCTGGTCGTCACCGGTAGCCCGGACGCGCCGCCGTACCTGTGGCAGGACCCGCAGAACCCCAAACATTTGATCGGCGCCAGTGCCGACCTGTTGCAGCAAGTGGCCAAGGATCTGGGGATCAAGGTCGAGCTGCTCTACGCCGGCAAACGCGCGCAGGCCCTCGACGAAGTGCGCAGCGGGCGCATGGACATGCTGGCGGACACGCCGCTGATGTTCAATGAGCTGGAAAACCTCGACTACGTCTATCCGCCGTTGCTCGAAAACGACTACCTGGTGTGGACGCGCAAAGGCTCGACGCTGGCCTACAGCGAAGCAAAAGACCTGCACGGGCACGCTGGCGGGTTGTCGGAAAAGTCTCGAATGACCCAGGCTTTTGGCACTTTCGCCGAGCAGAATCTGACCCTGACGCGGACGGCAAACATCACTCAGGCCTTTCAGAAACTTCTGCTGGGCGAAGTGGAATATGTACTCGCCGGGCGCTATTCGGGCATGGCTGCCGCGCAGGCATTGGGCATGGCCAATGATCTGCTGGCGTTCGAACAGCCGATCGACCGACCGGGATTGTTCCTCGCGGTTTCGCATAACTCGGCCTGCAACGATCCGTGGTTGCGCGGACAGCTCGCTAAAAAGATGACAGAATTGCCCGCGTCCGGACTGACCGAGGCCGCGCTGCAACGCAACATCGAGCGCTGGAAGGCGCAGCAGCAACAGCCGCAGCCACCTGTCAGCGCCCCAAAACAGTAGGGATTCTTAGTGAGTATTCGACCTCTTTTCGCGGCCATGGCCGTTCTGGCCCTGGCCGGCTGCGCCAACGATCCGGCACCCCATGAGCAAATGCGCCTGACCGAGCAGGCCATCACCCAGGCCAAGGCCGTCGGTGCGACCGCCGATGAAATGCCGGAAATGAAACTGGCCGAAGACAAGTTCAACCGGGCCAAGGGCAACATGACCGATGAGTCTTTCAAGAACGCCCGCATGCGCGCCGAACAGGCTGAGCTGGATGCGCGTCTGGCCGAAGCCAAAGTGCTGACGCAAAAGAGCGAAGAGCAACTCAACGTGCTCAACACCCGCATCATCCGTCTGCGCAAGCAACTGGGAGATGCCCAATGAGCCTCAAGTCCAAAATCCTCGGCGGGATGATCCTGGCCGGTTGCGCAAGCCTCTATGGCTGCGCCGGTCAACACGGCGAAGCCGCATTGCAACAGGCTGGCAGTGACTTTCAGAAGGTCAAGGAAGATTCCAATGTGCTGCGTATCGCGCCGAAGGATGTGATCCGCGCCGGTGAGTCGCTGGCCCGCGCCGATCGCTTGTCCACCTATTGGGGCAGTGGCGCGGACGTGGTGCATTACGCGTACTTGAGTCAGCGCTACAGCGAAATCGCTCGCGAACACACCAATCTGGTGCTCAACGAAGAGCGCGCGGCGAAGCTTGAGCTGGAGCGTCAGCGCCTGCAACTGGCCCTGCGCGAGTCCAAACTGCTGAGCGTGCAGCAGCAGGGTAAATGGCTGGAAGAACAGATCGTGGCGTTGGCCACTACGCAGACTGATCGCGGCCTGGTGATGACCCTTGGTGATGTTCTGTTCGACACTGGCGAGGCGGAGCTGAAGAACTCGGCCAATCGCGTGGTGTTGAAGATTGTGCAGTTCCTGCAACTCAACCCGAAACGTGTGGTGCGTATCGAGGGTTACACCGACAGCACCGGTGGCAAACAGGAAAACCTCAAGCTGTCGCGTGATCGCGCGCAAGCAGTGGCCGATGTGTTGATGGACCTGGGGATTGAGGACAAGCGGATTCAGGTCGAAGGTTACGGTGACGAATACCCGGTGGACGCCAACGCTTCCGAGCGCGGTCGGGCACAGAACCGTCGGGTGGAAATTGTGTTCTCCGACGAAAAAGGCCAGCTTGGCGCCGCCCGTTGAGGGCTGCGTCTCTGGAAAGCCCGGCCTGTCATGCAGCGCCGGGCTTTTTTACGGCTGTCGATTGGCACGCAAATCCGTACAGTTGTGGCTGACACTGCACTGTACGGTCGACTATGGTGGCAACTGTCCCAGTACACTTCTAAACTGTTCCGGTATTGTTTCACACAAGAATAAAATGCCCGTGAAATCGAGTGCTGCGTCATGACCAACCTCTTGCTCTACCAACGTATTGCTCAACAATTGGCGGAAGACATCCGGCGCGGTGTCTATCAACCCGGAGAACGCGTGCCGTCGGTGCGCAAGATGAGTTCGCAGCTGAATGTCAGCCATGCGACGGTGTTGCAGGCGTATGCCAATCTCGAAGATCAGGGCCTGATCCGCGCACGGCCGCAGTCCGGCTACTACGTGCACCAGACCCCGGCACTGACGGCGCCGACCCCGGACATCGCCCGGGTCGAGCGCCCAGGCCTGGTCACGCGCGCCAGCATCATTCAGCAAGTATTGGTCGAGTCTCGGCGCGAGGGGGTTTTCCCGTTGGGCGCTGCGGTGCCGAGTGTCGATTACCTCCCGGTTCGCGCACTGCATCAGCAACTGGCCAAGGTCACCCGATTCCATAGCCCTCGCGCGTTCAGCTACATGTTCAGCCCCGGCTTCGAACCGTTGCGCCGGCAAGTGGCAATCCGCATGCGCGACGCCGGGGTGGTGGTCGATCCGTCGGAAGTGGTCATTACCCACGGTTGTGTCGATGCGCTGCAGATGTCGCTGCGGGTGCTGACCCGTCCGGGAGATCTGATCGCTGCCGAATCGCCGACCTATTACGGCCTGCTGCAACTGGCCGATCTGTTGGGCCTGAAAGTGATCGAGATCCCCAGCGATCCGGCCACCGGCATGAGCCTCGAAGCCTTGCAACTGGCGGCCAACCAATGGTCGATCAAGGCTTTGGTACTGACCACGCGCCTGAGCAATCCGTTGGGCGGCACCATGCCGGAAGAACGGCAGAAACAGCTGCTGCGTCTGGCCTCGGACTTCGATATCCAGATCGTCGAAGACGATATCTATGGGGAGTTGATGTTCGAACAGGGCCGCACCAAAGCCCTTAAGGCTTACGATCGACTGGATCGGGTGATTTACTGCTCGAGCTTTTCCAAAACATTGTCGCCGGGCGTGCGCGTCGGCTGGATGATTGCCGGCAAGTATCAGCAGGAAATCCAGCGTCTGCAGACCTTCACCACGCATTCGGCGTGCAGCGTGACGCAGATGGCGATTGCCGCTTATCTGGAAAATGGCGGTTATGACCGGCATTTACGGTACATCCGCCAGGAATACCGGAAAAATCTCAGCGCGTTCCAGTTGGCGGTGCAGCAGTACTTTCCCGAAGGTACACAGATGACCCGGCCCACGGGCGGTTTCATCCTCTGGGTGAGTCTGCCGGGCAGGGTCAATACCCAGGAATTGCATGTCCGCGCATTGCAGCAGGGCATCAGTATTGCACCGGGGCTGATCTTCAGTAATACCGAGCAGTTCAATCACTGCATCCGCCTGAACTGCGGCACACCGTGGAATCGCGAGGCGGAAAGGGCGCTGATGACCCTCGGTCTGCTGGCGACTCAACTGTGTCAGGAAACGGCTGGCGGTTTCTGAACGAGCGGCGCGTCGTGCTTGTCTTGTGGCGCTCAACAGGCGAGCATATGGCCCTCTGCCGTTAGTATTGTAGGGTTCATGAAAGCGATTTTGCCTGCTGCCTGGATTTTGCTTGGTGTGTTGATGATGGGCCATGCGCCCGGTGTCATGGCAGCTGCCGTTCAGGAAAAGCCCGCAACGTCCGCGCCGGCAAGCAAACCGGCGGCGAGCAAAAAAGCCGTTGCAGATAACAAAGCTGCGGCTAAAAAAAGCCCCACAGAAGAAAGCCGCCGCGGTGAAGAAACGGCCCCCCGGTCGCTTCCAAGTCGAAACCGGCCAGCGAAGTGGCAAAAACCAGACTGCCACCGGCCAAGCTTGACCTGAGCTTGCCCAAGGATATGGTTCAGCAGCTTAAACCTGCCGGTACTGTACCGATGCCCAAGCACGACGCAATCCTGCCGCAGATGTTTGGCGAGAAGAACAGTGGCTTTCAGCTCAACGGCCGCCTGCTCAGCAACGAAATGCAGTTGCAGCTGCGCAATGAGGAGCGCCGTGAAGTCGAAGGCGCAGCACTGGATTTCGAGTTCAAGCAATAAATTCAATCGATCCGTGACCCGCGAACCAGACGCTTTGTCGGAGACTGGTCAGTCACATTCAGTTATCGGTAAAAACCCCGGTACAGGGAATTTGAAACAACCGTTTTAGCGGTTACTCTGTCCGCGTCTCTTTAACACATTGCCCGTTGCGAGGACTTGCTCGTCATGAAATGCCGTGAAGGCTGTGGCGCTTGCTGTATTGCCCCCTCCATCAGTTCTGCCATTCCGGGCATGCCCAACGGCAAGCCTGCCGGCGAACGTTGCGTGCAGCTCTCGGTCGAAAACCTGTGCAGCATTTTCGGCCAGCCGGAGCGTCCGGCGGTTTGTTCAGGATTTGCCGCCGATGTCGAAGTCTGTGGCAGCAGCTCCGAGGAAGCGATCAAACTGATCGGCTGGTGGGAGCAGATGACGGCGGCGTGATGTGTCAAACGAACGGAACTTCAACAATAAGGAATAAGACTATGGGTTCGCTGCATCGTATCGCTGTGTTGTGTGGTTTGACCGCTGTACTGGCTACTTCGTTGGCTCAGGCTGAGGACTGGAAAGTCGCCAAGGAGCAGGACGGGATCAAGGTCTCACTGGCTCAAGTGCCGGGCTCGGATTACAAGTCCTACCAGGGCGTGACCCTGATGAAGACCACCGTGGCCAAACTGCGTGCCTTGCAGGACGACGTGGCTGGCGCCTGCACCTGGATTCACGAGTGCAAAGCCCAGAAGCTGCTCAAGCACGAGGGCAATCAGAGCTGGACCTACACCCAGTTCAATACGCCGTGGCCAGTGACCCCACGTGATTCGGTGTTGCACATCACCACCGTTGAGGGCGCCGATGGCAGCCTGACCCGCAACCTCGAAGGCGTGCCGAAGTACATTCCCGAAGAGAAAGGCTTTGTCCGTGTCGCTCAGGTCAAAGGGTTCTGGAAGTTCGTACCCAAAGGTGATCAAGTCGAAGTGACCTATCAGGTGCACACTGAGCCCGGCGGCAGCGTACCGAGCATGATTGCCAACAAGTTCGTGGTCGACGCTCCCTTCAATACCCTTAAAGCCCTGAAAGAACGCGCCGAGAAGTAATTTTTCGCGCTGACAGCAAAACGCCCCGACCGAATCGGGGCGTTTTGTTTTGTCGTTATATTGTGTTTCCAGATATGCGCTGCACGAAATTTTCACAAAGCGTTCCTGACAATTCGCCCGCGCAATGCGTGCTGTCTGCGAACGATTGCCTTTATGAAAGAGTCGGGCAGCGGGGCACTAATCAATGGCAATGCTGCCGGTGATCGTGCAACATTTGCGCACCGCGCACGCCCCGGGGTCTGGAATGGCCAATAGAGGGCATCGCGCCGCTGTATTTTGCAACTTCAACTTCCAATGGGTCCTAAAACGACATGGCAAACCCGGACGCCCTGAATCAGCAGCGATCTTCAACTCGCCTGCTGCAACCGACCGTCAAATCGCATCTGGCCTACACCCTGTTGTGTGCCCTGGTCATGATGGTGATGTTTTCCGTGCTGCGCCTCGCGCTGCTGGTCTACAACCGCGAGATGATCCTCGATACCCCGGCTTCGACCTTCCTCGAAGCTTTCGCCAACGGCTTGCGTTTCGACCTGCGCCTGGTGGTCTACGTCTGCGTTCCGCTGCTGCTGGCACTGTTCAGTGCGCGGGCGATGGCTGCGCGCGGGTTCTTCCGTCTGTGGCTGACCGTGGCGTCCAGCATCGCGCTGTTCCTCGGCCTGATGGAGATGGACTTCTACCGTGAGTTCCACCAGCGCCTCAATGGCCTGGTGTTCCAGTACGTGAAAGAAGACCCGAAAACCGTGATGAGCATGCTCTGGTACGGTTTCCCGGTGGTGCGCTACCTGCTGGCGTGGGTGATCGGCACCGTAATCCTGACCCTGGCCTTCAAGGGCGCCGATCGTGCAACCCGTCCGCGCGGCCCGTTCAGCGGCGGCAACGTCGGCACCCGTCAAGTGGCGCCGTGGTACACCCGTCTAGCGGTGTTCGTGGTCTGCCTGCTGATCTGCGTCGTGGCCGCCCGTGGCACCCTGCGTCAGGGCCCGCCGCTGCGCTGGGGTGACGTGTACACCACCGAATCGAACTTCGCCAACCAGCTCGGTCTCAACGGCACGCTGTCGCTGATCGCCGCCGCCAAGGACCGCATGGGTGAAGATCGCAACAACATCTGGAAAGCCACCCTGCCGCAGGAACAGGCGCAGAAAGTGGTGCGCGAGATGCTGGTGATGCCGGACGACAAACTGGTCGATGCCGACATTGCGGCGGTGCGTCGTGACTACACGCCACCGGCCGACAAGACCCTGCCGATCAAGAACGTGGTCGTGATCCTGATGGAAAGCATGGCCGGTCACTCGGTGGGCGCTCTGGGCGCACCGGGCAACATCACGCCGTACCTCGACAAACTGTCGAAGGAAGGCCTGCTGTTCGACCGTTTCTTCTCCAACGGCACCCATACCCACCAGGGCATGTTTGCGACCATGGCGTGCTTCCCGAACCTGCCGGGTTTCGAATACCTGATGCAGACCCCGGAAGGCAGCCACAAGCTCTCCGGCCTGCCGCAGCTGCTCAGTGCGCGCAAGTATGACGACGTGTATGTCTACAACGGCGACTTCGCCTGGGACAACCAGTCGGGCTTCTTCAGCAATCAGGGCATGACCAACTTCGTGGGTCGTAACGACTTCGTCAACCCGGTGTTCTCCGATCCGACCTGGGGCGTGTCCGACCAGGACATGTTCGACCGTGGCCTGGTGGAGCTTAAGGCGCGGGAGAATGGCAAACCGTTCTATGCGCTGCTGCAAACCCTGTCCAACCACACGCCGTACGCCTTGCCAACGCCTTTGCCGGTGGAGCGCGTGACCGATCGCGGCACGCTCAACGAACACCTGACGGCCATGCGTTACGCCGACTGGGCCCTGGGTCAGTTCTTTGAGAAGGCGCGCAAAGAGCCGTACTTCAAGGAAACCCTGTTCGTCATCGTCGGCGACCACGGCTTTGGCAACGAGCGTCAGATCACCGAAATGGACCTGGGCCGCTTCAACGTGCCGATGCTGATGATCGCCCCGGGCATTCAGGAGAAGTTCGGTACCCGTGACCATACCGTGGGCACCCAGATCGACATCGTGCCGACCATCATGGGTCGTCTGGGTGGCGAAGTGCGTCACCAGTGCTGGGGCCGTGACCTGCTCAACCTGCCGGCCGGCGACACCGGTTTCGGTGTGATCAAGCCGTCGGGCAGCGAGCAGACCACTGCCATCGTCACCGCTGACCAGATCCTGGTCTTGCCGAAGGAGAAGGAAATGGCGCCGAAGATCTACCAGTACCAACTGGGCGCGAACCCTTCTGCGGAGATCATTCCGGACGCACCGCGTACCGCCGAACTGAAGCTCAAGCTGGAAGCGTTCCTGCAAACGGCGACCAAGAGCCTGATGGACAACACCGCCGGTGTGATCAACGGCAAGCCGGACTGATAAAACCGCTGCATAAAAAAGAGGCCCCTGAGGGCCTCTTTTTTTTGTCTTGGGGTTTTATATCCTGCCAAGTAACAGCAAGACCAGCAGCACCACCAACACCACGCCGATAATGCCCGAAGGACCATAACCCCAACTTCTGGAGTGCGGGAAGACCGGCAGACCACCGATCAGCAACAGGATCAGGATAATGATAAGAATTGTGCCCATGTCGATTTCCTTGTTTATAGCGTTCGAGAAGACTTGGTGTTCAAGGGCGACTGGAGGCTAACTAATTCCAGACGGCTTACAAATTCCGACTGGTGCGAATGAAAGAAAATTCAATGTTTTTTTTAATGTATTTGGATGACTCGTTTATTTCCTTTAAAGCGCGAGATCAAAAAGATCGCAGCCTTCGGCAGCGCCTACATCAGTTTCCTGTAGGAGCTGCGAAAGGCTGCGATCTTTTTGATCCTGTATTCAGCATTCTGATGGAGCGTGGGTGGCCAGTGTTCCTTCGCTACACTCGGCGCATCTCCTACAGAACAACAAGGCTGTCTGCTATGCAAAATCGCATGATGATCACGGGTGCGGGCTCAGGTTTAGGTCGCGAACTTGCACTGCGCTGGGCGCGTGAAGGCTGGCAGCTGGCCTTGTCCGACGTCAGCGAGCCTGGCCTGCAGGAAACCCTGAAGCGGGTGCGCGAGGCCGGTGGCGACGGGTTCGTCCAGCGCTGTGATGTGCGTGATTACAGCCAGCTCACTGCGTTTGCCCAGGCCTGCGAAGAGAAGCTCGGCGGCATCGACATCATCGTCAACAACGCCGGTGTGGCGTCCGGCGGGTTCTTCAGCGAACTGTCGCTGGAAGACTGGGACTGGCAGATCGCGATCAACCTGATGGGCGTGGTCAAAGGCTGCAAGGCCTTCCTGCCGCTGCTGGAACAGAGCAAAGGCAAGATCATCAACATTGCTTCGATGGCGGCATTGATGCAGGGCCCGGCGATGAGCAATTACAACGTGGCCAAGGCCGGTGTGGTGGCGCTGTCTGAAAGTTTGCTGGTGGAACTGGCGCAGCAGGAAGTCGGGGTGCATGTGGTCTGCCCGTCGTTCTTCCAGACCAACTTGCTCGACTCGTTCCGTGGCCCGACGCCAGCCATGAAAGCTCAGGTTGGCAAGTTGCTGGAAAGTTCGCCGATCAGCGCGGCCGACATCGCCGACTACATTTATCGGCAAGTGGCCGCCGGCGAGTTCATGATCCTGCCGCACGAGCAGGGACGCATGGCCTGGGCGATCAAGCAGAAGAACCCGCAACTGATCTACAACGAAATGACCACCATGGCCGATAAAATGCGCGCCAAGGCCAAACAAACCAACGGCTGAACTTGCCCCATGGGTGTCGCGTCGCTAGGGTGGCCGCAATGGTCACCCTGTCGAGAGGCATCAATGCTCAATTACCTGTGGTTCTTCCTCGCGGCGCTGTTTGAAATCGCCGGTTGTTTCGCCTTTTTCATGTGGTTGCGCCAGGGCAAAAGTGCCTTGTGGGTGATCCCGGCGCTGCTCAGCCTGACGCTGTTCGCCCTGTTGCTGACCCGTGTCGAAGCGGCTTACGCCGGTCGCGCCTATGCCGCCTATGGCGGGATCTACATCGTCGCGTCGATTAGCTGGCTGGCAGTGGTTGAACGGGTGCGTCCCTTGGGTTCGGACTGGATCGGCGTGGCGCTGTGCGTGATCGGCGCCAGCGTGATCCTGTTCGGGCCGCGGTTTAGCGCCGCGTGAGGCGAGACTGTTTAGCGATTTGCAGGAAACGTCTGACGGGCGCAGCGCTTGCGGGTGTAGGGCAAGACTGAATTGCTCGCCGCGCATTGTAGAGCGGGCGTGCACCGCGCATCTTCAGGGCTGGTTAACCCTTGAAGGACGAACTCCATGCTTGTACTCAGCCGTGTTGTGGGCGAGTTGATTTCCATCGGTGACGACATTTCCCTGCGGGTGTTGTCCGTCAACGGCTCCAGTGTGCGCTTTGGTGTCGAAGCGCCGCAGAAGATCAATGTGCACCGTTCGGAAGTCTATGAGCGGATTCAGCGCAAACAGGCCACCGAGAAGGTCCGCTAGTCGAACAGGTGCTTGGGCACGTCGTGTTTGAGCATCAGTTGGCATTGTTCGCTTTCCGGGTCGAAAACGATCAGCGCCTGGCCTTTGGTCAACGCCTGGCGGACGCGCAGCACGCGGGTTTCCAGCGGCGTGTCATCACCGTTGTCGGTGCCTTCGCGAGTGACAAAGTCCTCGATCAGGCGGGTGAGGGTGTCGACTTCTAGAGCGTCGTAGGGAATCAGCATGGGCACCTCGGCTAAATCAATGGCGGGATGCTACGGCGATTGGTGGCTGGCTGCCAGTTTTGTGTGGGCAGTATCGGCCCTATCGCTGGCAAGCCAGCTCCCACAGGGTTTGATGGTGTACACAAACCACTGATCCACCCCGAAAACTGTGGGAGCTGGCTTGCCAGCGATGGGGCCAGTCCAGCCACCACGGAAGCCCGGATCAACTGTCGGAGCGCTGCCCTACCAGGCTGTCCACCGAAGGCACTCGCGTATCGCTCTCCATTTGCGTGTCATGCTCGATCTGGTGACTGAAGCGATCCAGCGAAGCATTGGCCGGCGCGGCATCGCTGGCAAATACCGGCGGGCTCAGAATGTACGCTCCAAGCAAACGACTGAGCGCCGCCAGACTGTCGATGTGCGTGCGCTCGTAACCATGGGTCGCATCACAACCGAAGGCGAGCAGGGCCGTGCGGATGTCGTGCCCGGCGGTCACCGCCGAATGCGCGTCGCTGAAGTAATAGCGGAACAGGTCGCGCCTTACCGGCAGTTCGTTTTCACTGGCCAGACGCAGTAAATGTCGCGACAGGTGATAGTCATAAGGGCCACCGGAATCCTGCATCGCTACGCTCACCGCGTGCTCACTGGAGTGCTGGCCCGGAGCGACCGGTGCGATGTCAATGCCGACGAATTCGCTGACATCCCACGGCAAGGCCGCCGCCGCACCGCTGCCGGTTTCTTCGGTGATGGTGAACAGCGGGTGACAGTCGATCATCAATTCCTGACCGCTGTCGACGATGGCTTTGAGCGCAGCGAGCAGCGCGGCGACACCCGCCTTGTCGTCGAGGTGGCGGGCGCTGATGTGGCCGCTGTCGGTGAACTCCGGCAACGGGTCGAACGCCACCACGTCGCCGACACTGATGCCCAGCGAGTCGCAATCGGCCTTGGTTGCGCAATACGCATCCAGACGCAGTTCGACGTGATCCCAACTGATCGGCATCTCGTCCACGGCGGTGTTGAACGCGTGCCCGGAGGCCATCAACGGCAACACGCTGCCGCGAATCACGCCGTTGTCGGTGAACAGGCTGACGCGGCTGCCCTCGGCAAACCGGCTCGACCAGCAGCCGACCGGGGCCAGGGTCAGGCGACCGTTGTCTTTCACCGCGCGCACGGCAGCACCAATGGTGTCGAGGTGCGCGGAAACGGCGCGGTCGGGGCTGTTTTTCTTGCCCTTGAGCGTGGCGCGGATGGTGCCGCGACGGGTCATTTCGAAAGGGATACCGAGTTCTTCCAGACGCTCGGCGACGTAGCGCACGATGGTGTCGGTGAAGCCGGTGGGGCTGGGGATGGCGAGCATTTCCAGCAGGACCTTTTGCAGGTAGTTCAGATCCGGTTCGGGGATTTGTGTGGTCATGGAAACTCCTGATGAGTTGAGGCGCATCGATGGTTTCGATGAGGAAGATTTGTGGCGCCTGATTCGGCCCCTTCGCGAGCAGGCTCGCTCCCACATTTGGATGCGTTCC
>NZ_JABULD010000248.1:0-4228 GCF_014060985.1 Pseudomonas sp. MD195_PC81_125 | reverse complement strand
GCTTGATGTCAGACGATTAAATGTTGAATGACACACCGCTTTCGCGAGCAGGCTCGCTCCCACAAGGGCAAAAGGCAGAAACAAAAACGGAGCGTTCGCACGCTCCGTTTTTCGTTCAGGTCGAGATTACTTGCCGACCTGCTTTTCCTTGATTTCCGCCAGGTTCTTGCAGTCGACGCACATGTCGGCAGTCGGACGGGCTTCAAGGCGCTTGACGCCGATCTCGATCCCGCAAGAGTCGCACCAGCCGTACTCTTCGTCTTCGATCAGTTGCAGGGTCTTGTCGATCTTCTTGATCAGTTTGCGCTCGCGGTCGCGGGCGCGCAGCTCGAGGGCGAACTCTTCTTCCTGACTGGCACGGTCGGCCGGATCAGGAAAGTTGGCCGCTTCGTCTTTCATGTGATCAACAGTGCGGTCGACTTCCTGCATCAAGTCCAGTTTCCACTTGGTCAGG
Source organism: Pseudomonas sp. MD195_PC81_125 (assembly GCF_014060985.1). Lineage (NCBI taxonomy): Bacteria > Pseudomonadati > Pseudomonadota > Gammaproteobacteria > Pseudomonadales > Pseudomonadaceae > Pseudomonas > Pseudomonas sp. MD195_PC81_125. The sequence continues at coordinate 3,774 of NZ_JABULD010000248.1, read as the reverse complement.
ATCTTGGTGAAGTGCGCGCGCATTGGAGCGCCCATGTACTCTTCGCCCGCTTTCGGGACGTAGGGTTCGAAACCGCTGAGTGTCTGACTTGCCTGTTGCTTTGCTTGGGTGGGCATGAAATGGACCGCCTCTACTCTTGTAATCCATTGCGCAGGATTGCTCCATCACCGACACCTGCCGGCCCTGCGGCTGCAAGCGGGCGAACTTACCAGATCAATTCGGCCTGCGCTACTCCCGGATGTCGAGGCCCCGGCGGGCGGCGCTTGCAGAAGTTTGGCAAGTCATGTCTGACAGTGATGGAGGCCTGATCAATCTCTGATTTTAGTCAATCCTGGAGCGTACGCGCATATCGTTACAGTCCAGCGTTCTTGAGGCTGTGACCGCGACGGGTTCTCGCTCGTTCCGGCAGACAGGTAGAATCGTCTCTTTTTCCCCGTCGAAGGAAAACCAATGGCTCAGCCCTACAGTGCGCGCAGTCGTGCGATCGAACCGTTCCATGTGATGGCGCTGCTGGCGCGGGCCAATGAACTGCAGGCCGAAGGTCACGATGTGATCCACCTGGAAATCGGCGAGCCGGACTTCACCACAGCCGAACCGATCATCCGCGCCGGGCAAGCGGCGCTGACGGCGGGCAAGACTCGCTACACCGCAGCGCGGGGCATTCCTGAATTGCGCGAAGCGATCTCCGGGTTTTATCAATCGCGCTACGGCTTGAACATTGATCCGCGAAGGATCCTGATCACCCCCGGTGGTTCCGGCGCCCTGTTGCTGGCCAGCGCCTTGCTGGTCGATCCGGGCAAACACTGGCTGCTGGCGGATCCGGGCTACCCGTGCAACCGGCACTTCCTGCGTCTGGTTGAAGGCGCGGCACAACTGGTTCCGGTCGGGCCGGAGGTGCGCTATCAACTGACCCCGGATCTGGTGGCGCGGCATTGGGATCACGACAGCGTTGGTGCGTTGGTGGCTTCGCCTGCCAACCCGACCGGCACCCTCCTGACCCGCGACGAACTGGCCGGATTATCCACAGCCATCAAGGCGCGGCACGGCCATCTGGTGGTGGACGAGATTTATCATGGCCTGACTTACGGCACCGATGCCGCCAGCGTGCTGGAAGTCGATGACAGCGCCTTTGTCCTCAACAGCTTCTCCAAATATTTCGGCATGACCGGTTGGCGTCTCGGCTGGCTGGTGGCACCGGATGCGGCCGTCAGTGAGCTGGAGAAACTCGCGCAGAATCTCTATATCAGCGCGCCGAGCATGGCGCAGCACGCCGCACTGGCCTGTTTCGAGCCGGACACTATCAGCATTCTCGAAGAGCGCCGCGCCGAATTTGGCCGCCGTCGCGACTTCCTCCTGCCGGCGTTGCGCGAGTTGGGTTTCAATATCGCCGTCGAACCTGAAGGTGCGTTCTACTTGTATGCCGATATCAGCCAGTTCGGCGGTGATGCCTTCGCGTTCTGCCGGCATTTCCTCGAAACCGAGCACGTTGCCTTTACCCCGGGGCTGGATTTCGGTCGTTATCAAGCGGGCCATCATGTGCGTTTTGCCTACACCCAAAACCTCCCACGCTTACAGGAAGCGGTGGAACGCATCGCTCGTGGCTTGAAGAGCTGGCAAGGCTGATGCGTTTTTATCCGGCTCTGGAAGAGGCGCGGCTGATTCGCCGCTATAAACGTTTTCTCGCTGACGTTGAAACGGTCAATGGCGAGCTGTTGACCCTTCACTGCCCGAACACCGGTTCGATGCTCAATTGCCAGGTTGAGGGCGGACAGGTGTGGTTCAGTCGCTCCAACGACCCGAAACGCAAGCTGCCCGGCACTTGGGAAATTGGCGAAACTCCGCAGGGTCGGCTGTTTTGCGTGAACACCGGCCGTGCCAACGCACTGGTGGACGAGGCGCTGCAGGCGGGAGTCATCGACGAGTTGAGCGGCTTTACGGCGCTTAAACGTGAAGTGGCGTACGGCCAGGAAAAGAGCCGTATCGATTTCCGTCTCGAGTACCCGAGCGGTCCGGCCTACGTGGAAGTGAAAAGTGTCACGCTGGGATTCGACGGAACGAATGTCGCGGCGTTTCCCGATGCGGTGACCCAGCGCGGCGCCAAGCATCTGCGTGAACTGGCGCATCTGGCCCGTGACGGCATTCGGGCGGTGCAGCTGTATTGCGTCAATCTCAGCGGGATTGACGCAGTGCGTCCGGCCGAGGAAATCGATGCGGCGTACGCCGATGCCCTGCGCGAGGCGGTGGCATGCGGAGTTGAAGTGCTGGCCTACGGCGTGCGCTTGAACCACGAAGAGATGGTGATCGACCGGCGGCTGGACGTGTTGCTCAACGGTTAAACATCGATCCACACCCCTCGGGCGTCTTCGCGGCAGGGGATGGCGGTCAGGGATTGCCCGGCGCAGGGCCCGGCGACGCATTCGCCATCCTCGATCAGGAACAGTGCGCCGTGGGTGGCGCACTGGATCAGGCTGTTGCTCGGGTCGAGAAACTGGTCGGGGTGCCATTCCAGGCCGACGCCACGATGCGGGCAACGGTTGAGATAAACATAGGCCTGTCCATTGCGGCGCACGGCAAACAGTTTGTTGCCGTGGATGTCGAACCCACGGCTGCCGGCCTCGGCGAGATCGGCGCCTGCGCACAAAAACTTCATGACTATCCTCAACTGTCTGCTCGTTTCAGGAAATGTCCGAGCTTGACGTTTAAATGCAAACAATTATCAAATGGCCGCCTTCGCCCACTGTGCGCGGCTGCCGCCAAGGATACTTGGCCTGCCGGTTCGCTGCCCGGGAAAACTGTTCAAGGAAAGCTGCGTATGCGCCTGATTATCCGCGTTGCTGTGCTGTGTGTCGGACTCCTCGCCAGCCTTCAGGTGACAGCTGCCGACTTGCCACAGCGTTGGGTCAGTGCCGGTGGCGCGCTTTCGGAGTGGGTCAGTGCATTGGGCGGCGAGTCGAAACTGGTCGGCGTCGACACCACCAGCCAGCATCCCGAGTCGCTGAAGAAACTGCCAAGTATCGGCTATCAACGCAGCCTGTCGGCAGAGGGCATTCTCAGCCTGCGCCCGGACATCCTTATCGGCAGCGAAGAAATGGGCCCGCCACCGGTGATCGCTCAGGTAAGGAGCGCCAAGGTGCAGGTCGAACTGTTCTCGGCGCAGCCGGATCTGCCGACGCTGGAAAAAAACCTCACGCATCTCGGGCAGTTGCTCGGCGCGCAAGCCCAGGCGACGCAGTTGCTGGAAAGTTATCAACAGCAGCTCGCCATGCAGAAAGCGCGAGTCGCCGAGTTGCAGACCCGGCACAAGGCGCCCGGTGTGCTGGTGCTGATCGGACATGCCGGCGGTAAACCATTGATTGCCGGCAAGGACACTGTCGCCGACTGGCTGCTGCAACGGGCCGGCGGACATAACCTGGCAACGCATACAGGTTACAAGCCGTTCTCTGTTGAGTCGCTGGCCGGGCTTGATCCTGAGGTGCTGGTGTTTGCGGATCGCGCGTTGAGCGGTGAGGCGGCAAAAGCGGCGTTGTTCAAGGAGGGTAACCCTATTTCTGTTACAGACAGAGCGCCCATGATTCATTAGCTTAGAGAGAAAGGATCTCTCAGTGCTCAATGAGTGGTATGAACCATGAGGCTACTGTTCACCGATGACAGTTTCGTCCTGCTAACCCAGGCTTATATTGGAATTCCTTTCCTGCTGAACGGGCAAATGGAGTTGGTTGAGCCGGCAAACGATTACCTCATGTATCTGGCGCTGGAACGAGGCAAGACGCGTAG
>NZ_JABULD010000133.1:0-3009 GCF_014060985.1 Pseudomonas sp. MD195_PC81_125 | reverse complement strand
CCTGACCCTGTGGGAGCGGGCTTGCCCGCGAATGCGTCAGTCCAGACGATGCATCTTTCGGCACTGCATAAAATAAAAAGGGCGAACCCAACCGGGTTCGCCCTTTTTGCATTTCAACCGCTCAGATCACAGCTTGGCCTGCAACAGCGCCTCGAGCTTCTCCTGGTCACGGGCAAACTGACGGATGCCCTCAGCCAGTTTCTCGGTGGCCATCGCGTCTTCGTTGGACAGCCAGCGGAATTGCGCTTCGTTGAGGCTCAGGCGCGCTTCGCCGGCGTGGCCCGGGGCGAGTTTGCGCTCCAGTTTGCCGGTGTCGGCTGCCAGCTTGTCGATCAGATCCGGGCTGATGGTCAGGCGGTCGCAGCCGGCCAGTTGTTCGATCTGGCTCAGGTTACGGAAGCTGGCGCCCATGACCACGGTCTTGTAATCATTGGCCTTGTAGTAGTTGTAGATGCGGGTCACCGACTGCACGCCCGGATCATCGGCACCGGTGTAGTCGTTGCCATTGGCCTTCTTGTACCAGTCGTAGATGCGGCCCACGAACGGTGAGATCAGGAACACCCCGGCGTCAGCGCAAGCGGCAGCCTGAGCGAAAGAGAACAGCAGGGTCAGGTTGGTCTGGATGCCTTCCTTCTCGAGAATCTCGGCTGCGCGGATGCCTTCCCAGGTCGACGCGATCTTGATCAGTACGCGGTCACGGCCGATGCCGGCCTTGTCGTACAGCTCGATCAGGCGATGGGCACGCTTGAGCACGGCGTCCTGGTCGAATGACAGGCGCGCATCCACTTCAGTGGAAATGCGGCCCGGAATCACTTTGAGGATTTCCTGGCCCACGGCGACGCCGAAACGGTCGCTGGCCAGGCCCACGTCGCCCTTGCAGTCGCTGACGCAAGCGTTCAGCAGCTCGGCGTAAGCCGGGATGGCGGCGGCTTTGAGCAGCAGGGAAGGGTTGGTGGTGGCGTCGACCGGCTTGACCCGGGCGATCGCTTCGAAGTCGCCGGTGTCGGCAACCACGGTGGTCATCTGTTTGAGTTGTTCCAGCTTGGAAGTCATGGGTGTGCTCTGTCCTGTGGGTTTGACGACATTACCCGAGCGCTGACGGCCACTCAAGGGCATCAAGGCGTAACGGGCTCCCCGGGGGCAACAACCTGAGAACGGCTGTTTGAAGGGTGGGGCGCGGTATCGATGAATACGATGCCAAAATCGGCCGCAGGTTCAAAGCAACTGACCTGTGACCAGGCCAGTTGCCGCTGACTTATTGGGCGTTAAGTTGCAATTCGGCCGCCGCTCTCGCCGGTTTTGGCTGGCCGTCAGAGGTCAGCAAGCCGAAGTTCTTCTCTCGTTCATTGCTGCCTGAATCACTGTTTTTCCATTCATAGATCGAAGTCAGTGGAATGTTCAGCCTTTTGACGTCGGCTATGAACGCCCCGACTTTGCTGGCTTGTCCTTCAATCCCGCCGTTGGAACCGAGCGCCGAAATACCCCATTCGCTGATGACTCCCGGCAGATGGAAATTCTGCTGGATGAACGATTGCGCATTGCTGATCTGCGTGGCTGTCATGCCGTAGGGATGGTAGGAAATCGCATTCAGGCACTTGGGGTATTCACTGACAATCCTGCTCAACGCCACGGTGGACGCCGAACCGGCCGTTGGCGGCCGCGCGAAACCGTAGCCGACCCGCGGTGCTGACTGCGGTTTGTCCTGGAGTGTTTTGCACACCGCACTCATGAACGGCACAAACGTGGTGTCGAAATTGCGCGTGGGCCAGTAGGTTTCCAGATCTGGCTCGTTCCAGATCTCCAGTGCTACCAGTTGTGAGCTGTAGGCGGTTTCAAGGCCGGTCAGGGTATTGGCAAAAGCTTCGCCTGCCGTCGTCAGTTCATTAGTGTTGGCCGGCGTCGTGGTCAAAGGCTTGATGGCGCGCACGGTCAGGAGCACCGGCAGGCCAGCGGAGCCGGCTGCGGCGAAAGCATCGCTGACCTGTTTTTGATAGGCCTTGGCGCTGAGGCTGTCGCTCCATACCCCGAAGCGCACGAAACTGAAGCCGGCAGCCTTGATGTTGGCAGCGTCGTCGGCGGTGAAACTCTGGATCTTCACCTGGACGCCGATGGTTCTGGCGGGAAGCTTGGGAAACAGTTCACTGGCGTGAACATGGGTGGCGACACTGAGTGCCAGCAGCGCCGAGGCGCCGAGCTGTGTGAGATGGGCTGATTTCATGTCTGCTCTCCGGATGAGAATGACAACAACGAATAGTTATCCCGTTACTCCTGTTTCGAAACTAACAAGGGTACTTAGTGCGTGATTGTTATTTTTTGTCAGGAAAACAAGACCTGAAAATCACAGTTATTTTTAGTCCGGTAATTCTATTTTGGCGGCTTTTGAGGCTGTGGTACTTAATACGCTGGTACTGACAGGGCGAATCTATTTCTGAGTGCAGGATGATCTAGTGGGTTCATTAATATTCGCACTAGATGTTGGCAGAATGATATTACACAGGAAAGTAAACCTTGTTCAGAAATATCCTGGTTGTGTGCGTTGGCAATATTTGCCGAAGTCCGACAGCAGAACTTCTGCTGCGTAACGCGCTGACCCCCTCAACCATCTCCGTGACTTCCGCAGGCCTCGCAGCGCGAGTCGGCGAAGGCATGGAAGCCTCGGCACGCCAGGTGCTGGAAGATCACGGGCACAGCGCCGAGGGGTTCAAGGCGCGGCAATTGACGAGCGATATCGTCAATGCATCAGACCTGATTCTGGTCATGGAAAAACAACATGTGAATCAGGTGCTGAAGATTGCTTCGCATGCCCGAGGCAAAGTGTTTCTTCTTGGCAAGTGGCAGGGCGAAAGAGAAATACAGGATCCGTATCGTCAAGGTAAGGCCGCTTTTATTCATGCCCATGCATTGATTGAAGATGCTGTTAGCTCGTGGGCGCAGCGCCTCGGACATTGATGAATATTCTTCAGATCAGTGAATGGTAAGAAAGACTTATGCAGTTACCGTCAGTAATCG
>NZ_JABULD010000410.1:0-21932 GCF_014060985.1 Pseudomonas sp. MD195_PC81_125 | reverse complement strand
CGATCTTTTGATCTTCAAATCAGCTCGGTTTGTTACCCGGCTGCTGCAGACGGAATTTCTCTTTGCGTTCGATCTGCACGACCTGGGCGTTGTGCACAGTGATCTCCACCGCGCCGAAACGCAGATCGCGCAGGGCGCTCTGGATTTCCCGCAAGATGGTGCTTTCGTCCTGACCGTCAACGCTGCGAAGGGATGCGCTCATGGTGCTGCTCCTTTGAATGGGATATGCCTGGCAGTGGGCGGCACTGCGTTCGGCGTGGGAGCAATATAAGAGAGGCGCAGATATTCTTAAAAAGACTATTTAAGAATGTTTATATAACTGGAAAACATTATCTGACGGGCCGAGGGTTTGCGCGGTGTTCACTGAGTTTGAAGACTGTATGAAACCCTGTGGCGAGGGGATTCATCCCCGATGGACTGCGTAGCAGTCCCTGTTTTTCAGGGCCGCTACGCGACCCATCGGGGATAAATCCCCTCGCCACAGGTTTGGTGTCAGCCAGAGCAGGACTGTTAACCGATAACAGGGGCTTTGGCCCAATCAATCTCCCCCGCCGGCACCGGCCGCCCAAACCAGTAGCCCTGTCCCAGATCACAGGCCTGCTCCAGCAGAAACGCCGCCTGCTCGGCCTGTTCGATCCCTTCGGCATGCACCTGCATGCCCATGCTCCGGGCCAGCGCGATGATCACCCGAACGATGGCCGCGTCGTCCTCGTCCCACGGCAACCCGGCGACAAAACCCTGATCGATCTTGAGCTTCTGCACCGGCAGGCGCTTGAGCCGCAACAGGGATGAGTAGCCGGTACCGAAATCGTCAATGGCCAGGCGAATCCCCAGTTCACGCAAATGATGCATCTGCTCCAGCGCCACTTCCGGATCATCCATCACCGCGCTCTCGGTGACTTCCAGTTCCAGAAAGGCCGGATCCAGACCAGTCTCGTGCAGCACCTGCGCCACCTGCTGGTACAGCTCACGCCGTGCGAACAACCGCGACGACACGTTCACCGCGACGAACGACAGCACGACCCCGGCCTGCTGCCAATGGCACATCTGCGAACACGCCTGGCGCATCACCCAGGCGTCGATTTCAGCAATCATCCCGGTGCGCTCGGCAATCGGAATGAATTCCGCCGGCGACACCAGCCCGCGCTGCGGATGCTGCCAGCGCACTAGCGCTTCGACGCCAATCAGGCGACTGCTGCGCAAATCGTGAACCGGCTGGTAGTAGACCCGCAGTTCCTGTTGCTCCAGCGCGCGGCGCAGCTCGAAAGCGAGCTCGACCCGTTGCTGCGCGTGGGCGGTCAGCTCTTCGGTGTACAACGCGTAACCGTTGCGGCCGCTGCTCTTGGCCTTGAACAGCGCGGCGTCGGCATTACGCAACAACTGATCGGCACTCAACGCATCGCTGGGGAACAGGCTGATGCCGATACTGGCGTTGATGAACAGCTCGTGCCGGTCGATGCGGAATGGCTCCTTGAGCGCATCAAGAATGCGTTGCGCCAGTGCTGCCGCCTGAACCAGTTGCGGACAACTCTCCGCCAGCACCGCGAACTCATCGCCGCCAAGCCGCGCCAGAGTAATCCCGGGGCCGAACAGCTCCTGCAGGCGCGCCGCCACCGCTTTGAGCAGGCGATCGCCGATGTTGTGCCCGAGGCTGTCGTTGATCATCTTGAAGTGGTCCAGATCGATCATCAGCAACGCGCAGCCGCGCTTGTGGATCTGCGCCGACGCCAGTGCCTGCTCGGCACGGTCGCTGAACAACAGGCGATTGGGCAAGTCGGTCAGCGGGTCGTGGTGGGCGAGGTGCTTAAGTTCGTGTTCAGAGTCCTTGATCGCACTGATGTCGGAAAACACCGCCACGTAGTGGCTGAGACGGCCCTGATCATCGTGAATCACGCGGATGGTCTGCCACTGCGGGTAAATCTCGCCGCTCTTGCGCCGGTTCCAGATCTCCCCGCTCCATTCGCCCTCGCTCTCCAGCGTGGCGAACATCGCCTGATAGAAGCCCGGCGGATGGTGACCGGACTTGAACAGGCTCGGCTGGTGGCCGAGAACTTCCTCGTACTGATAGCCAGTGATTTCCATGAACGCACGGTTGACATGCACGATCAGGCCCTCGCGGTTGGTGACCAGCACGCCCTCGCGGGTGCAGTCGAATACCGCGGCGGCCTGGCGCAGGCGTTCACGGTCGGCCTGCCGCTCGCGTAACCGCGCACCGATGCCGAGAAATTCGCACAATCTGGCCCGCGCGAGGAAGATCAGCCCCGCGCTGACGGCAGCCCAGACGTAACCGTTGATCAGTTGCCATCGCTGCAGATCGACAGACTCATCAAAGAAACTGTTCAATAAGTAACCAGTGCCTTGCAGCCAGACAACAGCAAGCAACAGGTAAAGCAGCGCTGCACGCAGGGCATCGCGGTAAGTGGCAGGCATTCGGCTGTCCATGTCCCTACAAAAAAGGTTGGAATTATAGGTCAAGAAACATCCAGCGACTCTTATCTGAAAGGGCGACTGGTTTTATCTGTGTGCTTGGTGATAATGCAACGGCTGTTTTTATCTTTATCGAGGGCCCTATAGCCTATGTGGTACGAAGGTTTTCTTGGCTTGTCGGCCTGGTCTCTGGTCGCGGTCACCCTGCTGATGACCCACGTGACAATTGTCGCCGTCACGGTCTATCTGCACCGTTACTCGGCCCATCGCTCACTTGAGCTGAATGCCGGCCTGAAACACTTTTTCCGCTTCTGGCTGTGGCTGACCACGGCGCAGAACACCCGCGAGTGGACTGCCATCCACCGCAAACACCACGCCAAGTGCGAAACCGAAGATGACCCGCACAGCCCGGTGATCAAGGGTCTGTCCACCGTGCTGCGCAAAGGCGCCGAGCTGTATCGCGCCGAAGCCGAGAATCCGGAGACCCTGCGCATCTACGGCAAGAACTGCCCGGAAGACTGGATCGAGCGCAATCTCTACAGCCGCTATCCGCTGCTGGGTGTGGCGATCATGGGCATCATCGATCTGCTGCTGTTCGGCACCATCGGCATCACCATCTGGGCGATCCAGATGATGTGGATCCCGGTCTGGGCCGCCGGCGTGGTCAACGGTCTGGGCCATGCCATCGGCTACCGCAACTTCGAATGCCGCGACGCGGCGACCAATCTGGTGCCGTGGGGCATCCTGATCGGTGGTGAAGAGCTGCACAACAACCATCACACCTACCCCAACTCGGCCAAGCTGTCGGTGAAGAAGTGGGAATTCGACCTCGGCTGGGCGTGGATCAAAGTCTTCAGCTTCTTCAGACTGGCCAAGGTCCAGCGTGTGGCGCCGATCGCCCACCGCGTCGAAGGCAAGGGCCATCTGGACATGGACACCGCCATGGCGATCCTCAACAACCGCTTCCAGATCATGGCCCAATACCGCAAATTGGTGATCGGCCCACTGGTCAAGCAGGAGCTGGACAAGGTCGATCATTCGGTACGCCATCAATTCCATCGGGCCAAACGCCTGCTGTCGCGGGAAACCAGCCTGCTGGAAGACCGTCATCACTTGCGCATCCAGAACATGCTCGAGCACAGCCAGGCGCTGAAGGTCATTTACGAAAAACGCCTGGCCCTGCAGCAGATCTGGGTCAAGACCAGCGCCAATGGCCACGACATGCTCGCCGCCATCAAGGAATGGGTGCACGAGGCCGAGGCCAGCGGCATTCAGTCCCTGCGTGAATTCGCCGACCAGCTGAAAACCTACTCGCTGCGCCCCGCCACAGCCTGACCGCCATGAACGAATCCCCTGTGGCGAGGGGATTCATCCCCGATCGGTAGCGCAGCTACCGCAAATTTGTCGACGCGTTCTCATTGCTGAAACGCGTCATATCTACCGCCCGGCGGGAGCTAGCTCCCTCGCCACAAAAGCGCGGAACTTAGCACCGAAAGCCCTATCTCAAAGACACTTCGCCATCCCGGCGGGCTGTACTGTGGCCGTTGTCGAAATTGCGGCACGCCCTTTGAGATATGTGCCGATGGTCAACAACAATCAACAAGACTCATCCCTCGCGCAGTGGCCCGAGGCCGCGCAAACCCTGATGGCGCTGATGCACGCCCAAGGCGAAGTCGCCCGGCTGAGCGAGCGCGAACAACTGTTCAGTTCCTTGCTGGTGAGCGTCAACGCGGTGCTCTGGGCGTTCAATTGGGAAACCCGTCAGGTGCTCTATGTCAGCCCTGCCTACGAGCGAATTTTCGGTCGCTCCGCAGGGCTATTGCTGGCTGACTACAACCAATGGCGCGACAGCATCTACCCCGACGACCTCGACTATGCCGAGCGCAGTCTGGCCGAAGTGCTGCACAAAGGCGCGGTGGAAGACCGCGAATACAGGATCATCGCCGCTGACGGCCAGGTTCGCTGGCTCAGCGACAAGTGCTTCATCAACCGTCAGGACGAGCCCGGGCAACCGGTGATCATCGTCGGCATCGCCGAAGACATCACCGACAAAAAACGCATGGAAACCGAACTGCATCGCCTGGCCACCACCGACGTACTGACCCAAAGCAGCAACCGTCGCCACTTCTTCGAATGCGCCAACCGCGAGTTCGACGACGCGCGCCTGCAAGGTTCGCCACTGGCCTTCCTGCTGCTGGACATTGATGACTTCAAGCAGATCAACGACAGCTACGGCCACCCGGAAGGCGACAACGTGCTGCAACGCATCGCCGAATGCGGGCGCACCTCGTTACGTCGCGGCGATCTGTTCGGACGTATCGGCGGAGAAGAATTCGCTGCCGTGTTCCCCGGTTGCGCACCGGACATGGCGATGCAAGTGGCCGAGCGGCTGCAGCAGGAGATTCAGCGGATGGTCTTCAATGTCGACGGCCAGACCTTCGGCATCACCGTCAGCCAGGGACTGACCAGCCTCAGGAACGATGACGAAAGCCTCGACAGCCTGTTCGCCCGGGCGGACGCGGCGATGTACGAGGCCAAACGGCAGGGCAAGAACCGGATTATCTCAAGCTGAATCCACCCTCCGATTTACCTCCCCTGCAGGAGCTGCGGCACGCTGCGATCTTTTTGATTTTTGCTTTTAAAAGACAAGATCAAAAGATCGCAGCGTGCCGTAGTTCCTACAGGGGGATGCTCGTGAATCCGGTTACTTGCGCATCCGCATCAGTTCCGGCAACCCGATCTTCAGCAGCCGCGCCGTGCGACTCTTTGCCAGTTCCTCAACGCCCTCATGTTCGGTCAGGCGTGCCATTTGCGCCGCCATGTTCATCACCAGCGCCTCACGGGAATACACCCCCGCCTCCGAGCTGGTAGACGGACGCAATCAACTCGCGCAGCTCCAGCGGCAGGCGCCAGCGCGTGCGCAACGCCGAACCGTAAGCCGCGCCAAATTCCGCCAGCGCGTCACCGACTTCCTCCCACTCATCCAGCTCGCCGCCGGCCTGCTTCCACTCCTGTAAACAGCGCAACAGCGCCAGATCGCCAAGGCGATGCAGCATGCCGGCGCAATAGCAGCGCTCCTGATCCAGGTCGAGCAGGCGTGCCAGGGTGCGGGCGTATTCGGCGGTATGCAGCGACAAGCCCCAATAGCGCTCGGCGTAATCCGCCAGGCACGGGTCGCTGAGTTTGGCGCTGCGCTTGAGCGCCAGGCCGAGAATCAGGTTCATGCTCTGTCCGGTGCCGAGGCGATGCAGCGCCTGCCCCAGGGTCTGTACCGCCGCGCCATGATGCTGCGCCGCGCTGTTGGCGGCGGCGATCAGCACGGCGGTAATCTGCGGATCGGTACGGATCTCTTCTTCCAGCAGTTTCAGGTCGAGGCCATTGGGGTTGAGGCTGCGTTTGACCGCCACCTGCACATCGGTCATCAATGGCGCGCCGTCGGCCTGCTCGCGGCGCCGCTCGAGGAACACCGACAAGGTCATGCCCGGCGCCAGCGTCGGCACTTCGCAGAACACCTCTTCACCCGCATTCAACAGTAAACCCTGCAGCCGCTCGGTCAGGCTTTCCATGTTCAGCGGTTTGGTCAGGTAGGCCGTCGGGGCCAACGGGATGGCTTCGCGCACACTGGCACTGTCGTTGCGGTTGCTCATCAGAATGAATGGCAGCGGCGGATTGCGTTTGCGCTGACGCACGCTGCGCAGCACGCTCAAACCGTCGATGCCCGGCAACTCCCAATCGACAATCGCCAGGTCATAGGGCACGTCGGTGAGTAACGACAGCGCTTGCTGGCCGTCGGCACACAAGTCCAGCCGCGCATCGCAGCGCACGTTGAGCAACACATGTTTGAGCAGGTCACGGGACCACGGATCGGCCTCGGCAATCAGCACTCGGGGTACGGCGGGTAAATCAACGGCGGTCATGCGCGCTCTCCCTTGCAATGCCTGAACCTTAGCCAATGCTGGCCCTTCGATACAGCGCAAAGGGGTTCCGAGGCATAAAAAAAACCCGCCGAAGCGGGTTTTTTCTCGATCCGATCACACAGTGCCCGGAATTACAGCTCCGAGAAGCACTCTTCGATGATCGCCAGGCCTTTGTCCAGTTGCTCGTCCGGCGAGGTCAGCGGTACGAGAACGCGCAGCACGTTGCCGTAAGTGCCGCAAGACAGCAGGATCAGACCCTTGTCACGTGCCTTGGCCACCACCGATGCCACTGCGGCAGCGTTCGGCTTGTGGCTGTCGCCGTTTTCGAACAGCTCGACCGCGATCATCGCGCCCAGCGCACGCACTTCGCCGATCACTGCCGGGTATTTGGCCTGAATGGCCTTCAGGCCGGTGACCAGACGCTCGCCGACAGCCTTGCAGCGGTCCAGCAGGTGTTCTTCTTCGAACACTTCCATCACGGCCAGGGCCGCAGCGCAAGCGATCGGGCTACCGGCGTAGGTGCCGCCCAGGCCGCCTGGAGCGATGGCGTCCATGTATTCGGCCTTGCCGCAGACACCGGCCAGCGGGAAGCCGCCAGCGATGGATTTGGCGAAGGTAGTCAGGTCGGCCGCAACGCCCATCTGTTCCATGGCGAAGAAGGTGCCGGTACGGCCAGCGCCGGTCTGCACTTCGTCAGCGATCAGCAGGATGCCGTGCTGGTCGCACAGGGCACGCAGACGCTTCATGAACTCTTTCGGCGCGACGTAGAAACCACCTTCACCCTGCACCGGCTCGATGATGATCGCGGCGATGTCTTTCGGCTCGGCGTCGTTCTTGAAGATGCGTTCGATGGAAGCGATCGAATCGTCGATGCTCACACCGTGCAGCTCGTTCGGGTACAGCGCGCGGAAGATACCGCCTGGCATCAGGCCCATGCCGGCCGAGTACGGCACAACCTTACCGGTCAGGCCCAGGGTCATCATGGTGCGACCGTGGTAGGCGCCGGTGAAGGCGATCACGCCGGCACGGCCCGTGGCGGCACGGGCGATCTTCACGGCGTTTTCCACGGCTTCGGAACCGGTGGTCACCAGCAGGGTTTTCTTGGCGAAATCACCAGGCACCTTGGCGTTGATCTTTTCGCACAGCTCAACGTACGGCTCATAGGCCAGTACCTGGAAACAGGTGTGGGTCAGCTTGTTCAGCTGTTCGGTCACGGCGGCGATGATTTTCGGGTGCACGTGGCCAGTGTTCAGTACCGCGATACCGCCGGCGAAGTCGATGAACTCACGACCTTCAACGTCAGTCACGGTAGCGTTCTTCGCCGATTCGGCGAAGATCGGGTGAATCTGGCCAACACCACGTGGAACAGCTGCGGTACGACGGGCCATCAGTTCAGCGTTAGTCTTGCTCATTACAGTCCTCATTCACCGCTCATCGGGCGGCGTGGTTCAAGGATTAAGCGGGGGGAATCGGCGGTGACAGCATGCGATGATCGACTGCCACGGCGTTCCCGGCCGCAGAGAAAATTCCGGTTTGAAACGACGCAAAGGGACAGCGCTCTCGTGCCCTTTGCGTTTGCAGCGATCCCTTTCCTGGCTTAGATGCCCAGGCAGAGGTATTTGATTTCCAGGTAATCCTCGATGCCGTACTTGGAGCCTTCACGGCCCAGGCCCGACGCCTTGATGCCGCCGAACGGCGCGACTTCGTTGGAGATCAGCCCGGTGTTGACGCCGACCATGCCGTATTCCAGGGCTTCAGCCACACGGAACACACGGCCCAGGTCGCGGGCGTAGAAGTAGGAGGCCAGACCGAACTCGGTGTCGTTCGACATCGCGATCACTTCGGCTTCGTCTTTGAAGCGGAACAGCGGTGCCAGCGGGCCGAAGGTTTCTTCCTTGGCCACAGCCGCGTCTTTCGGCACGTTGGTCAGAATGGTCGGCTCGAAGAAGTTGCCTTCCATCGGCTTGCCACCGGCCAACACGGTGGCGCCTTTGGCCACGGCGTCAGCGATGTGCTCTTGCACTTTGGCCACGGCTTTCTCGTCGATCAGCGGACCCGTGGTGGTGCCTTCTTCCAGACCGTTGCCGATCTTCAGCTTGGCCACCGCGACTTTCAGCTTCTCGGCGAACGCGTCGTAGACCGAATCCTGAATGTACAGGCGGTTGGCGCAGACGCAGGTCTGACCGTTGTTGCGGTATTTGGAGATGATCGCGCCTTCGACAGCCTTATCCAGGTCCGCGTCGTCGAACACGATGAACGGCGCGTTGCCGCCCAGTTCCAGCGAAACTTTCTTGATGTCCTTGGCGCATTCCGACATCAGCTGACGGCCGATTTCGGTCGAACCGGTAAAGGACAGCTTGCGCACGATCGGGTTGCTGGTCAGCTCGCTGCCGATATCGCCGGCGCTGCCGGAGACCACGCTGAACACGCCTTTAGGGATGCCGGCGCGCTGCGCCAGTTCAGCCAGGGCGAACGCGGAGAATGGAGTTTGCGAAGCCGGCTTGAGCACCATGGTGCAACCGGCGGCCAGCGCTGGGCCGGCCTTACGGGTGATCATCGCCGCCGGGAAGTTCCACGGGGTGATCGCGGCGGTCACGCCAATTGGTTGCTTGATCACGATCAGGCGCTTGTCCGGCTGGTGGCCCGGAATCACATCACCGTAAATGCGCTTGGCTTCTTCGGCGAACCACTCGATGAACGACGCGGCGTAAACGATTTCGCCCTTGGCTTCGGCCAGCGGCTTGCCCTGCTCAAGAGTCATCAAGCGCGCGAGGTCGTCCTGGTTCTCGATCATCAGTTCGAACCAGCGACGCAACTTGCCGGCACGCTCTTTGGCGGTCAGTGCACGCCAGGCCGGCAGCGCCTTGTCGGCGGCTTCGATGGCACGGCGGGTTTCCGCAGCGCCCATCTTCGGCACGGTGCCGAGAATTTCGCCGGTGGCCGGGTTGTTGACCTTGATCGTCTGACCGTTGTCCGCATCGACCCAAGCGCCATCAATGAAGGCTTGCTGGCGGAACAACTGGGTATCTTTAAGCTGCATGTCGGCTTTCCTTAACAGCACCGCGGCCTGCGCGGAGCAAAATTATGATTGTAGAAAGGCGCCTCGCAAGGCTGCCGTCAGGGAAATCATCGACCGGGTGAGGCGCAGTGATCGTGCGTTATTCACCGCACCTGCGCTTCCACACCCCGTCAAAGAGCGTTTGAAATCTCAAACGGATCGTAGGAGCAAAGGGGTTAAAGGACAATAGGTCGTTCGAAAAAAAGAACAAAAACCCTGCGTTTGCTGGATTTTTCAGATCAACGCGCAAAAAGCCCGGCCGCAGCCAAACCATAGATCAACCGGGAAAAAGCGCCAAGCGAGGGTTTTGCAGGACGTTACAGCTTTAAGGAATGCAGCGTTTCACACCGACACGCGCACTGACAAAACCCGCCAAAACCCGGCATGGACGCCCCGAGCCGACCTAGGTATGATGTCGCCCGCTGCACCAGTAGCTCAGCTGGATAGAGTACTGCCCTCCGAAGGCAGGGGTCGTGGGTTCGAATCCCGCCTGGTGCGCCATGAATTGAAACGAGAAAGCCCCCGGACTGTGATGGTCCGGGGCTTTTTTTGTGGACGCTGACTTTCATGTGACTGCGGTCACTCCGTCGTCCAGTCAAACTCGTCGTAATCGTCGTCTTCCTCTTCTTCCCCAGCCTCCTCAAAAACCTCGTCTTCTTCCACGACGTCGTCTTCCGACTGGTTCAGCAGGAACTCCTTGCGCGCCTCGGTAATCGCGCGCCGCATCTCCTCGCCCTTCTGCGGGCAGTTGAGGAGTTGGGCGATGCGGTCGATTTTTGCTGCCACTTTGTTCTCCAGCGCTTCAGCCATGGCTCGATAGTGCGCGTTTTTGCCGGGCAATGCCAAATGGCTGGGTGAGCAAGCGGTCAGTTCTGGCGAATGCGCTCAAGTCGCAGGTCGAGGTTCACCCCGGGGTAGCGTTTGTGCAGATTGTTGTACAGCGCATCCGCGGCTTGCGACTGGCCGGCCTCGCGCAGGCGCAGGACTTCGCGCAGTTGCTCATCTAGCCGTTGGCCGGCGCGACGGCGCGTTTGCTGAGTCTGGCTTCGTCGGCGCTGATCGCGTCGCTTTGCATCGGCTCAGCCATTTCCATCATCGGTGCCGGTGCGGGCATGAACGCAGCGGGCGGGGCGGCCAGTGACTGCGCTTCCGGCGCTTGCTTGCGCGCCAATGGCGCGGCCGGTTTGGCGGCCGGGGCGAAGTCGAATTGCGCTGGCGGCTCGGGCGCACGTTGCACCAGCGAGAGCATCAGTGCCATACCGACCAGGCTGGCGAATGCGACCTGCCAGCGCGGTTTCTGGCAGGCCTGCAGCCAGCGTTGCCACAGGCTTGGCTTGGGCGCCGGAGCGGCGCGGCGTGCAGCGGCGAGAATCAGCGCATCGAGCTGTTCTGACGGCTCGCTGGTGTGTTGCTCGCGATAATGTTTGAGCAGTTGCTCTTCCGGCGTCTGGCGGGCGTCAGTCATGTCAGTACCTCCTCGGCCAGCAGCCGACGCAGTTTTTGCTGGGCGTAGCGCAAGCGGCTCTTGACGGTTTCCAGCGATGTTTCGGTGAGGCTGGCGATTTGCGCCAGGTCGAGGTCACCGTGGGCGCGCAGCAGAAACACTTCGCGCTGCTCGGCGGGCAGGGTTTGCAGGGCGCTTTCCAGGCGCTGGCTGTCGCGGCTGAGGTTCAGCCGTTGTTCGGGATCGTGGGTCTCGTCGCCGACCGCGTGCAGCTGTTCGTCGTAACTGTCGTGCAGCGGCTGATATGCACCGTGTTTACGCCAGTGATCAATCAGCCGATTGCGCGCAATCTGGAACAGCCACGTACGAAACGTCGCCCGTCCTTGTGGCTGACTGGTGCTGCGGATCAGGCTCAGCCAAGTGTCCTGAAACACCTCGTCAGCCAGTTCCGGTTTGCCGCTCAACCCGAGCAGAAAGCGATACAGACTTTGCCGATGACGGGCGTACAAAATCTCGAACGCCACGCCGTCGCCTTCGCGATAACGCGCCAGCAGGGTTTCATCGCTGCCGGCGGTCGGGCCGTCTGGCGTAGCAAACAGCTGACTGATGAAGCCTTTGAATCGGCTCACTATTCGATCCGTCGCTCAATGGGCAGCGTATTCGATGCGGTTGAGCTGCGCAGGCTTTGCGCCAGTTCCACCAGTTGCACGAACTCGTTGCGCAAACCGAAGCGGTCGTCGCCGCGAGCGCCACGGGCCAGCGCTTCGGTGTCTTTCAGGCTGAAGTCGCCGGTGTAGCGAGCATCCTTGAGCTGCTGGGAAAACGCCGCCACCGCCGCTGCGAAACGCAGATCGTCACTGGCCGGTGCGACTTGATCGGTAATCGGCCGCTCGATCAGCAGACTTTTCCCACCTTCGGGCTGTTGATAACGCACACGCAGCATCGCCAATTCCCCGCTGTTCGTAGCCACTGGCGCCTGCGATTTACCGTAACGCAGCGGTTCCAGCCAGCCCTGCTCACCTGCCGGGACAATTTCATACAGCGCGGTCACCGTGTGTCCTGCGCCGACTTCACCGGCATCGACTTTGTCGTTGCTAAAATCCTCACGCTTCAGAGCGCGGTTTTCGTAGCCGAGCAGGCGATATTCACTGACCTGCGCCGGGTTGAATTCCACCTGCAATTTGACGTTTTTCGCCACCACGGCAAGGGTCGAACCGAGTTGATCCACCAGCACTTTGCGCGCCTCGCGCAGGTTGTCGATGTAGGCGTAGTTGCCGTCGCCAGCGTCGGCCAGTTGTTCCATCAAGTGTTCATTGTAGTTATCCACACCGAAACCCAAAGTGGTCAAGGAAATCCCGGTCTTGCGTTTATCCACAGCCATTTGCTTGAGGCTGTCGAAGTCGCTGATGCCGACGTTGAAGTCACCGTCAGTGGCCAGCAGGATGCGGTTGATGCCTTTGGGAATGAACGCCTGCCGCGCCATTTGATAGGCCAGTTCGATGCCCGACGCACCTGCAGTTGAGCCGCCAGCGGTCAATTGCTCGATGGCTGTGCGAATTTTGGCTTTTTCCCGGCCAGACGTTGGCTCCAGCACCACCCGGGATTCGCCGGCATACACCACCAGCGACACCCGATCCTGCTCGCGCAACTGATCAACCAACAGTTTCAGCGTGCTTTTGACCAGCGGCAGGCCTTCGCGGCGATCCATCGAACCGGACACGTCCACCAGAAACACCAGATTGGCCGGGGCCAGTTCCGCCACGGCCCGGTCGGAGGCCTTGATGCCGATCCGCAGCAGACGGGTGTGCGGATTCCACGGGGTGACGGCCAGTTCGGTGGTCACGCCGAAGGGCGAGCCATCGCTGGGCAGCGCATCGTTGTAGGGAAAGTAATTGACCATCTCTTCCAGCCGCACGGCGCCTTCCGGAGGCAGGCGTCCCTGATTGAGCAACCGCCGGACGTTGGCGTAGGCGCCGGTATCGACGTCTGCGCTGAAGGTCGAGACCGGGGCTTCGGCCACGCTGTGGATCGGGTTATCGGCCAGCGCCTGATACTGCTCGCGCTGTTCGTCGCGGTAGCCCTGTGGATAACTTTCCGGGGCCGACATTGCCGCGAAACTCACCATTGGCGCCGGTCGCGCACTGCGCTTGGCCAGCGCACTGTCGGCAACGAGCACCTCATGCTGAATCGACGGCTGTGGCTGGGCCGGCGCCGGGACGGCAGCCGACTCCGGATTGGAAGACACGCCGCAACCGGCGACGGTCAATAACACACCAACGACAACGGGTCGCAGAAAAGGCAGGGAGCGGGACATGGGGGCTGACCTCGGGATGAAAGTGATCCATTCATCCACTGAGACGGGCAGCCCCTTCAGATCGGGTTAAACCCCGCCAAAAAATTTTTTTAGCGGTGATAACGCCGTACCACGCTGCTGTTACGCAGTACGTGGCCTTTGATCTTGTCCATCAGCTCGGCGCGGGTCAGGCCGGCGGGCAAGGCGTCCGGGGCCAGATCCAGGGCGTAGATCTGAATGATGTAGTGGTGTGCACTGTCGCCAACCGGTGGGCATGGCCCGATGTAATGGGTCGTGCCTTTGCTGTTGGTGCCGCCTACGCCTTCGAGACTGGATTTGGCGCCGACACCGGCCGGGATCTGCCGGGTGGTGGCCTTGATGCCGTAATGAATCCAGTGATCGACGCCAGCCCCTTTCTGGCCGTCCGGGTCGTGCATGACGATCGCATAGCTCTGGGTGCCGGCAGGCCCTGCGTTCCAGGCCAGTGCCGGAGACTGGTTCTTGCCACCGCAACCGGTGGCATCGCTCGCGGCGGCGGAGGTGAACAGGCGGTTGTCCGAGACACCGGGTATATCGAGGGTAAAGCGCTCGGCCGCCTGCGCCGAAAACTGCACGCAAAGGGCGACGGCGACGGCCGCCAGCCAAGGGTTGAGAGAGGTCAATCGGGTCATTCCGGGAGTACCTTGTGCAGTTGGGCCTTCGTCGGCCTGCAAACTATAGCCGTACCGTTCGTACCTTGGCAGTGGCAATTGGCTGAACCTCGCCCTGCGGCGCAAACTCGTAAGAGAAATGCCTGCCAGGAGCACGAACATGAGCCTGCACCGTGTCGCCCGTTTCGCCGATGTTCCCGAAGACCGTGGCCTGCAAGTCGAAATCGGTGAGCGCAAGATTGTCCTGCTCCACGCCAATGGCCAACTGCGCGCGTTTCAGGGTGAATGCCCACACGCCGGCGCGCCGCTGGCGGACGGCGCCTTGTGCAACGGACGACTGATCTGCCCGTGGCACAAGGCCGCGTTTCGCGTCGAAGACGGCGCGTTGTGCGAGCCGCCTGCCCTCGACAGTCTCAAGCGTTATCCGCTGGAGTTACGTGGCGATGAGGTCTGGGTCGATGACCAACCGCTGCCGGATGGGCACACGCCGCCGGCCGATGATTCGCGCACCTTCGTGATAGTCGGCGCAGGTGCAGCGGGCACGGCATGTGCGGCGGCACTGCGGGAGAAAGGTTTCGGTGGCCGGATCATCATGCTCGACCGCGAAGCGGATGCCGGCTACGACCGCACGGTGCTGAGCAAATTTGTCCTCGCCGGCGAAATGTCGGCGCAGGAAACCCCGCCGCTGCGCGATGAAGGCTTTTATAAAGAGCAGCGCATCGAACGCCGACAAGGCGAAATCACCGCCCTCGACGCCTCAGCGAAAACCCTGCATTTGCACGATGGCCAATCCCTGCGCTACGACGCCGCGGTGCTCGCCACCGGCGGCGAGCCCAATCCGCTACAACTGCCCGGCGCTGATCTGCCGCAGGTGTTCGTCCTGCGTTCGAAAGCCCAGGCTGAACAGATCATGCGCACCGCCAGACCCGAACAGCGGGCGTTGATCATCGGCGACAGCTTTATCGCTCTGGAATGCGCCTCGGCCCTGCGCCAGCTTGGGCTCGACGTCACGGTCAGCGCCCGCCACGCCATTCCGTTTGCCGCACAATTCGGCACAGCCGTGGGTAAAGCGATCCGTGCGCTCCACGAACAACACGGGGTGAAATTCATCACCGATCACGAAGTCCGGGAAGTCATTGGCGACGGCAAAGTCGAAGCGGTACTGCTGGACAACGGTTTGCGCGTCTCGGCGGATCTGGTGCTGGCGGGGGTCGGCGTGCATCCGGCCACCGAGGCTTATGCGTCGCTGCCGAGGGAGAAAGACCAGTCACTGCGAGTCGACGCCGGCCTGCGTGTTTGCGACGGGCTGTGGGCAATTGGCGATATCGCCACGTTCCCCCTGAGCGGCCAGCCGCAACGCATTGAACACTGGCGCCTGGCCCAGCAGCATGCGCGCATTGCTGCCGCCAACATGTTGGGCGCCGATGAGCATTATCTGGATGTGCCGTTTTTCTGGACCTGGCACTTCGGCAGGAACTACGACTACCTTGGCCACGCCAGCCAGTGGGATGAAATCGAGTTCAGGGGCGAACCCGAGCATCCGCCCTTCATCGGCCTGTTCGGCCATAACGGCGTGGTGGTCGCCGCGGTGGCCTGCGAGGAGGAACGGGCCATGGCGATGCTCGCGGAGCGGATGAAACAACCACTGGCGATGGAAGAAGCTTGGGAACTGATTCGCGGCTGAATGCTGAATGCTGAATGCTGAACAATGCAGGAGCTGCCGAAGGCTGCGATTCTTTTGATCTTGATTTTGAAGATCAAAAGATCGCAGCCTCGTTTCACTCGACAGCTCCTACAGGGGGGTTGTGGTGGGCTTTTAGTCGAGGTGGGTCAGGGCCATTGCAGCTTGTGGCAGCTCCAGCTCACTGAAAACTTGAACCCCATGGCGTTTGAGCAGCGCAGCCGTCACGCCTTCTCCCGAGACCTTCACCCCACTGAACGTCCCGTCATAAGTCAGCAGATTCCCGCAGGAAGGGCTGTTGGCCTTGAGCACCGCGACGCGGATGCCGTGTTTCTGCACCAGCGCCAGCGCCTGCCGCGCGCCGTCGAGAAACTGCGCGCTGACGTCCTCGCCTTCGGTGGTGATCACCGCTGCCTTGCCATCAAGCACGTCGGTGCCCTGCCCGCCCGGGATTTCCGCCGCAGCACGCGGGGTCGGCAAACCACCGGCCACTTCCGGACACAGCGGCACTACACGGCCTTCGGCGATCCACTGTTCGAGCAAGTCGAACGGCCCGCTGGCCCCGCCGTCGTAACGCACGCGGTGGCCCAACAGGCAACGGCTGACCAGAATCTTCTGCATCTCAGAACGGCTCGTTGCCACGACGACGAAACCAGCCGGTCAGCGACAGGCGCTCGCGATGCGCCGGCAACACTTCATGCGGCACTTCGCCAGAGAGGAACACCACCAGGCAGCCGCCGGTGGGTTGCACGTCATGCACCCGGTCTTCGCTCAGGTACATGCGCAACTGACCGCCGTCTTCCGGCAGCCAGGCGTCATTGAGGTAGACCACCGCCGAGACCATGCGCCGGTCATCGTCGCGAAAACGGTCGACGTGCTTGCGGTAGAACGCGCCCGGCGGATACAGGGCGAAGTGGCACTCGAAATCCTCAAGCCCGAGGAACAACCCGCGATTGAGCGCCTCGCGCAGACTCTCCATCAGATTCAGATAACGGTCGCTGGCCTCGGCCTGGCCCGGGTCGATCCACTGGATGTGGTCGCCACGAATGCCCTCGCGAATCTCCGAAAACGGCCCACGGCCTACCGCTGCCGGCGCCAGTTCGCCCTCGGCCTCACGTTTGCGGCACTCGGCCGCCAGCTCACGGGTCAAACCCGCGGGCAGGAAAATGTTCTGCTGCGACCAGCCATGCTCGGCCAGGTCGTCGACGATGCGTAACAGCAGCGGGTGTTCAGAGGATATTTGCATGGCGCGCATAGTATGCCGGCGGCAGGAAATCCGACAGAGCCACGCGGCGGCTTGATACGAATTCTCGACAAGTACCGGCACCGCACGGAGAATAGTCCGCTGCTGACAGGAGTCCCTATGCGCCGTTTGCTTTTTTCACTGTTGATGTTCTGCGTTTTGCCCGCCTGGGCGGACGGCCACGATCAGTTGTACAAGATCGCCGGCTGGCCAGATCAACGTGCGCATTTCAACGATGCCCTGAGTGCTGCGCAGCAGCGCTACCAGAACAACCTGCCACCGGCGGTGTTTCAGGCCCTGGTCAACAACAGCAACCAGCGCTTCGCTCCCCAGGCCATGGATCAGCGTGCCGAAGCGCAATTGCGCCAGCACTTGGCCGATCCACAACCGGCGCTGACGTTCTTTCAATCGCCACTGGGCAAGAAAATCGTCGCCGCTGAATTGCTCGCCACCCGTCGCGATCAACTGGCGAAGAACGCCAAAGGCTTGCCGAAGATGCAGGTCAGCGACAGCCGTCTGCTGATCATCGGCCATCTGGCGCAAGCGCTGCCGGCGCGCGAGGCCGGCGCTGAAGTCAGCCTGGCGATTGCCGGCGTGGCGGCGGACAGCTTGAGTTCGATGATTCCCGGCCTGCTCGGCGGCGGTCAGGCGCAAGGCATGCTGAACGGCCAGCGCCAGCGCCTGATGGAGCAGATCGGTGCCGATTTGAACAACACGCTGCTCTACGTTTATCGCGATCTGTCGGACGACGAACTGGAGCAGTTCGCGACCTTTGCCGAGTCCAGCGAGGGCAAGGCGTATTACCAGGCGGCGCTCGCAGCGATCCGGGCCGGGTTGGCGGTGGGGCAAAGCTCTTCGAACCTTGGCCAGTAATTTCTATTGCCTGAAGGGCCGCCTTCGCGAGCAGGCTCGCTCCCACAGGTGATCGCGGTCTCCTGTGGGAGTGAGCCTGCTCGCGAAGAGGCCTTAACAGACGCTAGAGATTCCGCCCCCTGATCCGCTTGTTCAGAAACTCGAAATACTCCTCGCGCATCTCCAGCGTCTCGTTCGCCAGATGATGCCGCGCCTGCGGCAGCAACAGAATCTGCGGCCGGTCGAATTTCCACTTCAGCACCTGCAAGTTGTGCTGCCAGTCCACGGTCATGTCCGCCTGCCCCTGAATGATCAGCGGCCGTCGCGGACTTTTTTTTCGCGTGCTCGACGCGGATGATCCAGCGCGACAGCGCACCGACCCATGCGGTCGGCAAGCGTTTGGGCTGTAACGGATCGGCCTGCAGAAACGGCAGGAAATCCGGGTCGTTGGAGTTTTCGCTGAAGCGCCGGGCGATGCCTCGCACGAAAGGCCTGAGCAGGTAATAACTGAGCTGCGACCAGCCCCAGGCGCGCGGACGTACCAGCGGCGCCAACAGAATCAAATGGCCTTGTGCCGGGCTGCCCTCGCCATGATTGAGTACATGGTCGACGACGATCGCCCCGCCGGTGCTTTGCCCGCACAGGTGCCAGGGTTGCGGCAAGGCAATCGAAGCGGCTTCGGCGAACAGCGCCTGCAAGGCGTCCTGATATTCAGAGAAATCACGGATGCTCGCCCGCGGCCCACTCGACAGCCCATGCCCCGGCAAGTCGCAGGCGATAACAGCAAAATCCTGATCCAGTGCCCACTCGATGACATGCCGGTACAGCCCGGTGTGATCGTAAAAACCGTGCAGCAGAAACAGCGTGCCCTTGACCTTCTCCGGCCACCAGCAATGGCTGACCAGCTCATACCCGTCCACTTCGAACCGGCCCATGCCGCGCCAGACATCGCGCTCGGGGAAATCGGTTTTATAAAACCGCTGATACACCTTCGCCTCGTCCGACAACGGCTGCCACTGGGCCAAAGGCTTGAGGCTGGCGCGTAAATGATCGGCATCGAAAGTGTCAGGCATGCGGGTATTCCAAAGCGGTAAACAGACTTTATCGGCCTGCGATATTCATCTGTTGCGGCAAGCATGGCAAGCTAGCCCCCCTTCGAGGATCGAAAAACCATGCGCTCGCCCTACCGCACCGCACTGTTTGCCAGCCTGCTCGCGCTTGTGTGTGCCGCGGTACTGTGGGCGGCGTACGACTGGTTTCAGGGGCGTTATCTGCGTGCGTTCAGTCAGCACACCGCGGTGTTTTCCGGTGATTCGCTGCGTCTGCCGGATGAACTGGCCGGGCCCGGCAAAATCCGTCTCGTGCATTTCTGGGACCCGGCCTGCCCGTGCAACGTCGGCAATCAACAACACCTGACGGAAATGGTCGAACAGTTCGGCCCGCGCGGTGTGGAGTTCTTCGCCGTGCAGCGCGTCGGCAGCCACGGCCAGTTGCCCGCGACCCTGAGCAATCTGAAAACCATCACGGTGTTGCCCGGTTCCGAGCAGGTGCCGGCCAGCCCCGCCGTGGCGATCTGGGACCGCAGCGGCAAACTGGCGTACTTCGGCCCCTACAGCGAAGGCCTGACCTGCAACTCCAGCAACAGCTTTATTGAACCGATCCTCAACGCGCTGATGGATGATCGACCGGTCAACGCCACGCACACCCTGGCGGTCGGGTGTTATTGCCCTTGGCCGGTGCTGGCGCAGTAAGGCATTCCGGACTTTTCGAGGACAGCGATGCACGGCACGGAAGGTCTGTGCTAATTGTGTGCAGCCCGACGGGCGGCAATCCCGCATGCACAAGGAGTCACCATGAAACGCGTCTTCACCGTTCTTGCCTTGCTCATCGTTGTCCTGCTCGCCAGCGTCGGCGCCTATCTCTACAGCAAGCAACCGACGCGTCAGGGCCAGGTGGAACTGCGCAACCTGCAAGGTTCGGTGACGGTGCGTTACGACGAACGCGGGGTGCCGCATATTCGTGCCGAGAACGAAACCGATCTGTATCGCGCCCTCGGCTACGTGCACGCTCAAGATCGCCTGTTCCAGATGGAAGCCATGCGCCGCCTCGCGCGTGGCGAACTGGCCGAAGTGCTCGGGCCGAAGCTGCTCGACACCGACAAACTGTTCCGCAGCCTGCGCATCCGCGAACGCGCCGCCCGTTATGTCGCCAGTCTCGATAAGCAGTCACCGGCGTGGAAGGCCCTGCAAGCCTATCTGGACGGCATCAACCAGTATCAGGACAGCCACGCGGCGCCGATCGAGTTCGACGTGCTGGGCATCCCCAAGCGGCCGTTTACGGCAGAGGACAGCATCAGCGTCGCCGGTTACATGGCTTACAGCTTCGCCGCCGCGTTTCGCACCGAACCGTTGCTGACCTACGTGCGCGACCAACTCGGCGCCGATTACCTCAACGTCTTCGACCTCGACTGGCAGCCCCAAGGCGTACTCGCCAAAGGTCACGCCAAGAAGACGCCGACCCTTGCCGCCGACGACTGGAAAGACCTCAACGCTCTCGCCCGCCTCAGCGAGCAGGCGCTGGTTGAAAACGGCCTGCCGCAATTCGAAGGCAGCAATGCCTGGGTGATTGCCGGCAGTCGCAGCCAGAGCGGCAAACCGCTGCTGGCCGGCGACCCGCACATTCGTTTCTCGGTGCCTTCGGTGTGGTACGAAGCACAACTGTCGGCGCCGGGGTTTGAGCTTTACGGCCATCATCAGGCGCTGGTGCCGTTCGCGTTCCTGGGGCACAACCTGGATTTCGGCTGGAGCCTGACCATGTTCCAGAACGACGATCTGGATCTGATCGCCGAGAAGGTCAACCCGGACAACCCGAATCAAGTCTGGTACCACGGCCAGTGGACAGATCTGGTCAGCTCCGAGCAGCAGATCGCGGTGAAGGGCCAGGCGCCGGTGACGCTGACCTTGCGCCAGTCACCCCATGGCCCGATCGTCAACGACGCCCTCGGCACTGCCGCCGGGAAGACACCGATCGCCATGTGGTGGGCATTCCTCGAAACGCCGAACCCGATCCTCGAAGGTTTCTACCAGCTCAACCGCGCCGACACCCTGGCCAAGGCCCGCGCCGCAGCGGCGAAGGTGCAGGCGCCGGGGCTGAACATCGTTTACGCCAACGCCAAGGGTGACATCGCCTGGTGGGCCTCGGCGCTGTTGCCCAAACGCCCGGCCGGGGTCAAACCGGAGTTCATTCTCGACGGCAGCAGCAATCAGGCGGACAAGGATGGCTACTACCCGTTCAGCACCAACCCGCAGGAGGAAAATCCGGCGCGCGGCTACATCGTCTCGGCCAACTTCCAACCGCTATCGCCGACCGGGATGGAGATTCCCGGTTACTACAACCTCGCCGATCGCGGCCAGCAGCTCAATCGCCAGCTCAGTGACAAGAACGTGAAATGGAGCAACGAAGCCAACCAGAAGCTGCAACTGGGTACCACCACCGGTTACGGCCCGCGCGCTCTGGCGCCGCTGCTGCCAGTGCTACGTGAGGTCGTGAGTGATCCGGCGCAACTGAAACTGGTCGAGCAACTGGCGCAGTGGCCGGGCGACTATCCGCTGGATTCGGTGAGCGCCACCGTGTTCAACCAGTTCCTCTACGACCTCGCTGATGCGGCGATGCGCGATGAGTTGGGCAACGATTTCTTCGAGACGCTGCTATCGACCCGGGTGATCGACGCCGCGCTGCCGCGCCTGGCGGCGAGCGCCGATTCGCCGTGGTGGGACAGCCGCAACACGCCGAACAAGGAGACCCGCGCCGACATCGTCAAAGCGGCGTGGCAGGCGAGCATGGCGCACCTGAAGCAGACCCTCGGCGACAATCCGTCGGACTGGCAATGGGGCACGGCGCACACCCTGACCCATGGCCATCCGTTGGGTCAGCAGAAGCCGCTGGACCGGATCGTCAATGTCGGGCCGTTCGCTGCACCGGGCAGCCACGAAGTGCCGAACAACCTTTCGGCCAAACTCGGCCCGGCGCCATGGCCAGTGACTTACGGGCCTTCGACGCGGCGTCTGGTGGACTTCGCCGACCCGGCGCACAGCCTGACCATCAACCCGGTCGGCCAGAGCGGTGTGCCGTTCGACAGCCACTATGACGATCAGGCCGAAGAGTACATCGAGGGAATGTACGTGCAGGCGCACTTCAGCGAGGAAGAGGTGACGGCCAATACCCGCAGTACGTTGAAACTGTTGCCAGCGCGAGCTGCGCAATAGATTTGTGCTGGCTGGTCTGGCCCCATCGCTGGCAAGCCAGCTCCCACAGGATTTTCAGTGAACACAGATTATGTGAACACCCGAGAAACCTGTGGGAGCTGG